>CAMWPF010000112.1 GCA_947176045.1 uncultured Treponema sp.
GCAAAATTCGGCAGGAGGCAGCCGTTCTTGTAAATTTCCGGCTGATAGGACTTGAGTTCGTTTTCAAGCTTCTTCATCCGCATTTTCTGCTGGACTTCCGGGGAATTCCTGTTGAAGAGTGATTCGAAAAAGTCTGCAACAACCTGAAAAAAACTCATATTTTTTGAGTGTAGTGTGAAAACGAATGTTTGACAACTATCCGGCAGTCCGCCCGCCGCAGATCAGTCGTCGGAAATTGAAATCCGCACAAGGTTTCCGGACTGCATCAGCTTCCGCGCAAGAACTCCCACGTCGAATTCGCCGGGCGCCTTGACGGAAAACTTGAGGACAATCCGTTCCTTTACAATAAATTCGGACATATTCAAGTCGTGCCGAACCAAGCCGGATTCCGCAATGTCCTTTTGAATCCGCGCCAAGTCAACTTCATGTCCAGAATAGACAATCGTAAGGAACTTTGTTTTCTCCGCCGGGAAGAACCGCCATTCCACGCGCTCCAGCAGCACGAGGGAAAGCAGGCTGATTGCAAGCACCACGCCCGCGATGAAAAAGCAGCCGGCGCCGCACGCGATGCCCAGCGCCGCCGCCGTCCAGATGATTGCCGCGGAAGTCAGCCCGCGGATGTTCAATCCCTGCCGGAGGATTGCGCCGCCGCCAAGGAATCCGATTCCCGTTACGACCGCCGCCGCAATCCTCGTGGGATCTCCGCCGCCGAAATTCAGCGCGATTGAAACAGAAAGCATGCACAAGAGCGTCGTCGATGTACTGATGAGGATGAGCGTCCGCATTCCCACCATCCGCTGATGCATCTTCCGCTCGATGCCGAGACACATTCCGCATAAAAAGCTTGCCGCCAGCCGGAGCAGGCAGTCCAAAAAGTAATTTTCAAAGACAATCATCTCGCCCTGACCTCCAGCTTGCAAAATCCGACGCGCCGCCATCAACGGAACAGCGCGAACGTTCCCGGAACTTTTGCGCCCGCCTTGATCCATGCCGCAGAATTCCGCGCGCCGCCCTTTCCCCGGAGCGCGTCGCTGGCATCCAAATAGTCGCGGAGCCAGGCTGCGAGGGCGGAATCTTTTTTCATCGTCTCGTTCTGGCCGTCGCCAGATATAAGAAGGACCGACACATACTCATTGTCCGCATTGAGCGCCGCAACGCTTTCCGCAAACGCGGCGAAGGCTGCCTCCGCCGCGCAGACAATCGGCGTCACCGAAGCCGGCGGCAGCTTCCTTCCGCCAGAAGAACGCAGGACGTCTGCCGGCGTCGGACATGTTTTGAGGATGTAGACAATCCGGCTGGCAGTCTTGTGCTGCGCAATCCGGTTCAAAAATTCAATCGAAAGATATTGATAGCAGACGACCATCGCATCCAAGGCGCGCGGACAGCAGTCGACTGAAAACGAAAGGTATTGGGAAGCAAACAGCGGCGCGTCAAAATACAGGATGGCGTCATCAATGAATCCTGCGGCAGTCTCCGCCTGAATGATAAGGGAGCGCGCCGCAATCGAGGAGCTTTTGTTCCACGGGGCGACCGAAACGCCGGACGCCGAAACCGTCTTCTCCGCGTCCATCCCTCCCGCAACGACGACAGAATGCCCCGCAAGCGCCAGTCCTTCCGCAAAGTCGGCGCAGGCAGGCAGCTCCTTCCCCGCAATCAAAATATTCTTTCCCATAGGAAAAGTATACCACAAGACCGTCCGTTGAAAAAGTCCTATATATCCGCTTCGGCAGACTCGCGCGCGGCAAGCAGCAGGATTTCACGCCGCACGTCTTCACGAATGCGCACAGGCGACAGGACGCGAACATCCGTTCCGAAGCTCAAAAGCCAGCCTGTCAGCCACGGCGCGTCAGGCGCCGACGTTTCGACGACAGCGCCTCCGTCCGCCGCGCGCTCTACGCGGGTGCAGTCGAATTCGTCCAAAAGCCGGAAGATCGAACGCGCCGAAACAGACAGCACCAGCGGCACGATAGGAAATTCCGCCGCGCCGTTGTCCGCATTCTGTGCGGCGGACGGCTCCACGCATTCCGCAGGCACGGATTCCTCGGACACGGACACGGCGTCCTCCAGCAGCGAAACGTTCCGCATCCGGCTCAGCTTGAAATACCGCCGCGCCGCCTTCTGGTTGCAATAGCCGTACACATACCAGCCCTGCCCGCGGAACACCACCTTCCACGGCTGAACCGTCCGGCGGGACATCTCGCCGCGCCCCGAAAAATAATCGAACGCAATCTGGCGCCCGCCGACAACCGCCTCCTTCAAGAGCGCAAAAAGTCCGCGGACGGCGGCGGCAGACGGACTCCATGGCGCGAAATCTACCGCAATCCAATCGCTGTTGCCCCGCGCCAAATGCGCGAGCTTCGCGGAAATCGCGCCGGCTTCACACGGACTGCCGCCGCCGGAAAGCTCCCGAACCGCCTTCACGCTCGACAGCACGGAAAGCCATTCCTCTTCGGACAAAACCGCCTTATCGAACGCATATCCATCGACGACGGAAATTCCGCCGCCTCGGCCGCGCTCCGCAAACACCGGCACGCCGGCGCGGCACAGCGCCTCCGTCCAACGGTATATTGTCCGCGGCGCGACGCCAAAATGCGACGCAAGCTCCCTCGCCGTAGCACGCTTCTTGTCGATGAGGATGCAGACGAATTCAAAAAGCCTGTCTATGTGCAGATGCTACGCTTCCCGCTCGGCAACAGAAATATGAAGCTCCGCGAGCTGCCTGTCGTCAACTTCGCTCGGACAGCTGTCCATCGGGCTTTGCGCGAACGTATTCTTCGGAAACGCGATGACTTCCTTGATTGACTCCTCGTGGCACATCAGCATGATGAGCCGGTCAAGCCCCGGAGCGATTCCGCCGTGCGGCGGCGCGCCGTACTTGAACGCCTCCGTCAAAAAGCCGAACCGCTTCTGGCCTTCCGCCTCGTCGAATCCGACAATCTTGAAAATCCGCTTCTGAAGCTCCGGGTCGTTGATGCGGATGGAGCCGGACGCCAGCTCGTAGCCGTTCAGAACCAAATCGTACAGGTCGCCCTTGACGCTGCCGGGATCGCTTTCCAACGTCGGAAGGTACTGCTTCTGCGGCATCGTGAACATATGATGCTCCGTCTCCCATCTGCCTTCGTCCTCATTCCAAGCGAACATCGGAAAGTCCACAATCCATGCGAACTTGAACGCAGACGGGTCGGCGAGCTTCAAGTCCTTCCCCAAGCGGGAGCGAACCGCCCCCAGCGACACGCACGCAACCTTCCGCCTCGCGTCCGCGACGAACAGAAGCAGATCGCCCGGCTTCGCGCCGAGCCGCCCGCAGATTTCCTGCGACGCTCCGGCGAAGAATTTTGCGACGCCGCCTTCCAGCGTGCCGTCCGCGGAGACCTTCATCCACGCAAGCCCCTTCGCCTTGTAGATTTTCGCCGTCTCTTCCAATTCCTCGATTTTCTTGCGGCTGTAGGCTTCCGCCTGCCCGGGAACGACGAGCGCGCGGATCGCGCCGGAAGCCGCTCCCTTTTCATCCGGGGCGAGCGCGTTCCTGAACGCCGCAAAGTCGGAAAGCCCGGCCATAAAGCCGCCGTCCTGCATCCTCATCTCGAAGCGCGTGTCCGGCTTATCGGTGCCGTACCAATTGATGGCGTCGTCGTAGGCGATGCGCTCGAACTGTTCCGGCAGCTCCACGCCCAGCGTCGTCTGGAAAATGTGGCGCATCAGCCCTTCCGTCACCGAAAGAACTTCGTCGCGGTCGGTGAAGCTCATCTCCATGTCAATCTGCGTGAATTCCGGCTGGCGGTCGCCGCGCGCGTCCTCGTCGCGGTAGCAGCGCGCAATCTGAAAATACTTGTCGAAGCCGGACACCATGAGCAGCTGCTTGTACAGCTGCGGGCTTTGCGGAAGCGCGTAGAATTTCCCCGGATGCACGCGGGAAGGCACCAGATAGTCGCGGGCGCCTTCCGGCGTCGATTTGATGAACGTCGGCGTCTCGATTTCATAAAAGCCGTTTCCGCACAAATACGTGCGCACTGCAAGCATCACCGCGGAACGCAGCGCGATGTTCCGCTGCATGGGCGCGCGCCGCAAGTCAAGATACCGGTATCGCAGCCGCAGATCTTCGTTCGGAACGACGGGCGTTCCATCCTTCTGGCGCACTTCGTCGATTTGGAACGGAAGCGGCGCGCAGGCGGTGAAAATTTCAACGTCAGTCGCCGACACTTCGATTTCGCCGGTCGCCATCTCCTTGTTCACGTCCTTTTCGGAGCGCGCGGCGACGACGCCCTCGACGGCAATGCAATATTCGCTTTTAATGGACGAAGCAGTCTGCCGGACTGATTCGTCGGCGTCAGTTCCAACCAGAACTTGTGTGATTCCATAGCGGTCGCGGAGGCTGATGAACAGCAGCCCCCCCAGATTTCTCGTGCGCAAAACCCATCCGTTCAGCACGACGGTCTTGCCGACGTCCGACTTGCGGAGCGCGCCGCAGGTAGCTGTGCGTTTTGTTGATTTCATAATGAAAGCATTCTACCGAAATCGCCGCCTTGTGTACAGAACGGACTTTCTACAGCTCCGGCGTCTTTCCGCTGTTGCGCAGCTCGTTTTCCAAAGCCAGCTTTCTGAGGACGGCGCGGTTCGTGTAATGGATGACGGTGAAAAATCCAATCATGAACAACGCCGAAACAGTCAGAAGGATTGTCGCAATTTCCCGCTCCAAAGACGCTGTCAGGCAGATTGTCGCGCAAATCAGAAGCTGGATGCCGAGAATCATGTACAACGCCTGCACTTTTCCGAATCCCAAATTCAGCAGCTTGTGGTGCAGATGCAGGCGGTCGGGACTCATAATCGGACGGCGGTCGCGCAGGCGGCGCCAGATTGCGGCAATCGTATCCAAAAGCGGAAAGGACGTCGCGACAAGCATGATGAGGAACTTATTGTACTCAAAGCTGTCATTGTTGCTGTACAGCGGAATCGTCGCAATCATAAAGCCGAGCAGCTGGCTTCCGCCGTCGCCCATGAAAATTTTTGCCGGCGGCCAGTTGAACACCAGAAATCCCAGCACCGCCGCAGCAAGGATGAAGCAGACAGCCGCGCCTTCCTGGAAATCGCCGTGCAGAAGGATGCCCAACGTCACCAGCGTCGTCAAGGAAAGCGTTCCGCACAGCCCGTCCAATCCGTCGATCAAATTGTAGGCGTTGATCATTCCGACAATCCACACGAACGTCAGCGCGACGGCGGCAGGAACAGGAAGGATCAGTCCAAAAATCTGGCGGAATCCGAATCCGTTCGCAACAACGATTCCAGATGCGACAAGCTGGACGAGCAGCTTGAAGACCGCGCGTATATCAATCAAATCATCGAGAATTCCGAACGAAAAAATCAGCAGCCCCGCGCACGTCAGCGGAAGCGCCTTGTGAAATGAAAGCTGCTTGTCGAGGTAGAAGCACAAGACGACGCAGACAAAAAATGAAACGGCGACGGCAACCCCGCCGAGCCGAGGTATATTTCCCGAATGAATTTTACGGGCATTAACTGTATCATATAAACTGTACAATTTGCAAAAATGAATGACAACTGGAATCAACGCCGTACAGACTAAAAAAGAAACCGCTGTAAAGATGCAAGCTGAAAACGTCATGTTCTATGTTATAGCAC
>CAMWPF010000113.1 GCA_947176045.1 uncultured Treponema sp.
CAGCGTTCCCGCGCCGTTCATGGCGGCGGCAAGCTCCCGCACGACGCTGTCCCCCTGCTGCGAATACCGCGCCGTTCCGGCGCTCCGGTCTATGACGACCGCAATGTCGGCGACCTCGTTCACCGACGCCGCGCCCAGAAACTTCACATCGGCAACAGGCCGCCCGCCTTCCGTAAAGTAGAAGTTGTTCTCATGCAGTCCGACGATCGGATTCCCCTGCCGGCCGGAAACGCTCACTTCCACAGAAACCTCCGGGAACGCGTCCGCATTTACGCGCTCAATCTGAACGAACAGCCCGCCCACCAGCTCCTGCATCCGCGACATGACATACACTTCGTTGGCCTGCAAATCCGAAACGAGGATGTTGCCGTTGACGTCGGGAACCGCACTCGTGAGACGGGACGGCGCGTTCCCCGTGCTGGCGTTCTCATAGACCGCTCCGCTGTCCGAGTCGACGGAAAAGACTTTGTTGGAATCGCAAACCACCAGATAGCCATTCCAGACCTTCATGGATTCCGGGCGGCGGAACGTGCGCTCCTCCACCAGCATCCGCCGGTAGTTTCCCGCCAGATCGAATTCGTAGATGCAGCCCTTCACATCGTCCGCGACAAACACGCTGCCGCCGATAACCGCAATGCCGGTCGGCCCCTTCAATCCTTCAAATCCGTCATCCTTCCCGCCGAAGAAGAACAGGCCGTTTCCGTCCTTGTCGAAGACGTCCACGCGGCAGTTGCCGTAATCGGAAACATAAATGTTCTTCCGCCCGTCCTGCGCAAGGTACTGCGGACCGACAAGCCCGCCGACGCCGCGCCCCTTGCCGCCGATATACGAAAGGAATCCGCCCTTCTTGTCCAGAAGCGCGAGCCGGTCCCCCGCGCTCTCGCTGACAAGCAGGCTTCCGTCCGAAAGCCGGATGACGTCCAGCGGCCGGTCGAAGCCGTTCAGCGGCCCGGTAACGCGCCGGATAACGGTTCCGTTGGCGTTCATGAGAAGCAGCTCGTTGGAGCCGTAGGCAAGGATCCAAACCGAGCCGTCGTTGTTCGGCAGCACCGAAACCGGCCCGCTGAAAATCAAGTTGCCGTTGAATACGCCGGGAAACGAACCGGCGTCCGTATATCGGACTTCATTGCCGGAAGGCTCTGGAAGGACGCGCCGCTCCCGCACCGCCTCCATTTTGTTTTCAAGCAGAAGCCCGCCGTATCCGTTTTCCAAAACGCGCTGCCATTCCTTGAGCGCGGTTCCTTCCATTCCCGAATGGAAGTACGCCTTTCCCATCCAGTTGAGAATCAAGTTGTCGTCCGGCATATACGACAGCGCCCGCTCGAACTGCAGGATCGCCTCGTTGTACGCGCCCCGGTAGTACGCCTGCACGCCGCGCCGGAATTCCCGGGCGGCAATCCCCTCGTCCGCGCTCCGGATCTCGCCGGCGGCGAACAGGCCGGCAGACGCAGTCTGCGCGCCTCCAGCTGTCAGAACGGCGGCCGACAGCACAAGCGACAGTACGGCACGCCCCTTCATTTCTTCCCCTCGGCGGACAGCACCGCCCGGATATGCTCGGCAATCTTTTCGTTGTTCCGGTCGAGGACGGCGGCCTGCTCCAGATACTTCCTGGCATCCGCAAGCAGCCCCAGCTTGTAGTACACCCAGCCGAGGGAGTCAAGGCAGGCGGCGGAATCAGGAGAATACTCCACGGCGCGCTTGCAGAAGGAGAGCGCCTTCGCAAGATCCCGATCCTCGCACGCAAGGACGTACCCGATTCCGTTCAGCGCGGTCGCGTTCTCGGGATCAGCCGACAGCGATTTCTCGTAGTACTCCAAGGACTTCTCGACGTCGTTCTGCTCCCATGAAAGGTAGGCGATCGCCGCGTATACCGACGCCTCCCGATACCCCGCCTCCAAAAGCTTGTTCAGCTCGAACGCGGCAAGCCGGCGGCGCCCCGAAAGCGCATAAATCACCGCAAGCAGGAAGCGGCACTGCTGCACGCGCCCCTGCTCCCCGCCGGCAGTGACGACCTGCTCCAAGTACAAGAGGGAATCCTCGAATCGTCCCAGCCGCGCATAGCACAAGCCGAGAAAGTACGCGATGTCCCCGCCTTCCGCGCCGGAATCGGGCGGAAGCGCAAGGAAGAAGGACAGCGCGCCCGCATAGTCCTGTCGATTGTACAGCTCGATTCCCCGAGCCAAAACGTCTGAATCTGGCATATTCCCACCGCCTTTGCCGCATTGTACACTGAAAAGCCGACAGCGTCCACCGCCCCTGGAAGTCCTAGGCCTGCACGATGTGCGCGCCGTCCGCCGCCTGCACTTCATAGCAGGACGGATGGAAACCGAAAATCCGCTCGTATTCCGTCAGCTTCTGGTTGAATTTCCCAACATCCTGCTCCCTGAGGATTGTATAGACGCACCGTCCGAATCCCTTTCCAGTAATCCGTCCGCAGGAAACCGGATTGTGCATGATCTCCAAATTCGGCTCAAGCTCCGCGACGCGCTTCAAAATCCAATCGATTTCGGGACAGGACAAATCATAATAGTCGCGCAGGCTTTCATAGCTGTGGTTGACCGCCCGCGCGAAGCGGCTAAAGTCGTTCTTCTGCACCGCCGAAACCGCCTCCAGAACGTCGAAATGCTCGCGCATGACGCAGAGCAGCTTGCGGCGCGTGTCCTCCGACACGATGGAAAGCGCCTCGTTGATGTCGGTCACATTGCTGATGTACTGCCATCCGCCGAACGCGTTCTGCTTGAATTCCCGCAGGTCGCCGAGCAGCAGCGCGTTGTCCGGCTCGAACAGCGTCTCCTCGTTCCACAGGGAGTACCGCGGCACGCTGGCGTCCACCAGCAGCACCTTCTTGTCCTCGAACGGAAACGGAACAAGCGAGCACGAATTCTTCGTGTGGTCGGTTATGACGAGCGAGCCTTTTTCCGCATACAGCGCCGAAAAATTGTCCGAATTGTAGTTGTTCGCCGTGAGAAAGGACTTGTTCCCGCGCTCCACCGCCTTGAGCAGCGCGCGGTCGTCGCAGTCCAGTCCGAACAGCTCGCGGAACGCGACGGCGGACGCAATCTTCATCGCCGTCGTAATGCCGAATCCCGCGGAAGGCAGGATTTCGCTGAAAACCGTAATGTCCATGCCGCCCAACGCATGCCCGCCCGCCGTCAGGCCGTAGACGACCGCCTTCACGGCGTTCGCCCAGCGATCCTCCTTGCGGAATTTCATGGACGCGAGGCCGATCCGCTTGCGCTCCTTGAGCTGCACGAAATGGAACCGCAACGACGCGTCCTGACGGCGGGAGGCCGCGACATACACCGGAAGGTTGACCGCCATGGAAAGCGTCTTGTCCTTGAAGAACCATGAATGCTCGCCAATCAGATGGAAGCGTCCCGGAGCAGTGGCAATGACATCTGGATTCGTCCCATATTCAGTTCTATGCGCGCTGTGTACCATTTCCATACGAATTGATGATTCCCCTACACGCAACCGCCGGCCGACAACAACCAATTCCCACTTATTGCGTTTTTATTTTGATATTAGTAATATAGTAATGTAATGAAGCGATTTTTACAAGTTTTTTATGTCATTTTTTCCGCGGCGCTTCTTTCGCTTGCAATCCCGAACGAACTTTTCCATTTCGGCTCCCCGTTCCTTGCGCCGGCAGCGCTGGTTCCGCTGTACATCGCCTGCTCGCGCTTCAGCTCCTACACGGAGGCGGCGCTCCTAACCGGAATGCACGCCATGTGCGTGCACCTGCTTTCCAGCTACTGGCTCGCGTTCTTCAAGGATTTCGCGGCGTTCACGCTGGGCGCGTCGGCGCTCGGCACGGGGGCGATCGGAGCCGTGTTCGGACTGGCGCTCTATCTGCCGTCCGCCCGGGAGACGCCGTCCAGAAGGCTGGAGCACAGCTCCGTTCCAAGCAGGACCGCCTGCCCACCGTTCCGCGCCTTCTGGTTCGCCGCCGTCTACACGCTGTATGAATGGGTCAAATCCTGCGGCTTCCTCGGCTATCCGTGGGGAACGGTCTCCAGCGCGATGATCCGATGGAGGCTGCTCATACAGATTGCGGACATCACAGGAACATACGGCGTAACATTCCTCGCGGCGCTGTTCGCTGCGGCCGCAGGCGAAGGGCTGTCCCTGCTTCCGACACTCTCCCGCAGCATGAACGCTCGCATGGTCGCGGCGCAGTACGCGCGGACGGCGGCGGCATTCTGCGCGCTGCTGTCCTGCACGTTCCTGTACGGCGCCTTCCGGTACCTGCGCCCCGGAAGGCCGGTGAAATACCTCAACGCCGTCCTCGTGCAGCAGAACGCCGATCCATGGCAGCAGTCGTCGGACAATCCGACCATCCTCGTCTCGCAGAAGCTCACGGAAGATCGCCTCGAAGAGGCGCGGCGGGACGGAAAGACGGTCGACCTCGTCGTATGGAGCGAAGGCTGCCTCAAATATTCGTTTCCGCGCGCCGCCTCGCACTACGCCCATTTTCCGGCAGAACGCCCGCTCATTCCGTTCATACAGGAATGCGGCGTGCCGTTCCTGCTCGGCGGCTCCTACCGTCCGGACGGACAGGACGGCGCGATGAACGCCGCGCTGCTGTTTGACGGCGGAGGAAATTTCCGCGGCGCATACGGAAAGAACCACCTCGTTCCGTTCGCCGAAGTCGTTCCATTCGCATCCATTCCCGCCGTCAGCGGCTTCCTGAAGAAGGCCGTCGGCATTTCCGCCGGATGGATGCCGGGCGACCAGTACGTCTACTTCGACGTCCGCGCCCACAACCCGATAGAACGGCGGCTTCCGCCGGTCAAAGTCATCTCCCTCGCCCAAACCGCTGAAGAGCAGGAAGCGGCCGGGGCGGCGCGCCCGTTCGTACGCCTGTGCGCGCCCATCTGCTTCGACGACGCGTTCCCCGACGTCTGCCGGCCGTTCGCGCAGAACGGCGCGGAGCTGTTCATGAACATCACGGACGACTCCTGGTCGCGCACAAAGTCCTCCGAATACCAGCATTTCGCCGTCGCCCTGTACCGGGCGGTCGAGCTGCGCACGACGCTCGCGCGCTCCTGCAATTCCGGCTATTCGGCCGTCATCGATCCGGCCGGAAGGATTGTCGCGGACATGCCGCTGTTCGAGGAGGCGTCGCTGTTCTGCCACATTCCCATCTACAATCGGAAGGCGACCGTCTACCTGCGGCTCGGAAACTGGCTTCCATACACGATCCTCGCGCTCGTCCTTGCGGAGGGCGTCCGGCAGTTCCTCGCGCGGAACAGTCCTGACGAGGTTCCGTCGGAACGCGGGAAGCTGGAAAAAATCGCCGCGAAGCTGCGCCGCAGGCGCCGCCGCCGGAAATAAAAATCCGCCGGAAGCCGGGAAAAAATCAAAAAAATCCGCGCGCGGTCGCTTGTATTTCTAGAAGCCGTGGTATACAATTCCCTCCAACAAACAATCCAAGGTGGGCGTATGCGCTGTCCGTACTGCGGAAGACTAGACGACAAAGTAATTGAATCCAGAACCATGGCGAACGGCGAGAACATCCGGCGGCGCAGGGAGTGCCTCTGCTGCGGCTACCGCTTCACCAGCTACGAGCGGATCGAGGAGAAGCCGTTCATGGTCGTCAAGCGCGACGGCAGGAGG
>CAMWPF010000114.1 GCA_947176045.1 uncultured Treponema sp.
GGATACAGTCCCTTCTTGATTTTCGAACGCTCCGCCATAATCTCGTCGTCAACCTGCAGCCGTCCGGCAGTGTCGAGGATGAGCGTATCGAACTGGTTCCGCTTCGCGAAGGCGAGCGCCTCCGCCGCGTTCTTCACGGCATCCTTGGAATTCTCCTTGAACACCGGCACGCCGATTTTTTCGCCCAGAACGGAAAGCTGCTCCACCGCGGCGGGACGGACCAAGTCGCACGCCGCAAGCAGCGGGCGCCGCCCTTCCTTCTTGAGGCGCGCGGCGAGCTTGTGTGCAGCGGTCGTCTTTCCCGAACCTTGCAGTCCGACCATGAGGATCACCGTCTGCGTGTCGGGCCCCTTGAGCCGCAGCGACTGCTTCTCGTCGCCGAGCATGGCGGCAATCTTGTCGTAAATGATTTTGACGAACTGCTGCCCCGGATCCACCGCCTTGAGGACGCGCTCGCCCTTCGCCTCTTCAATCGTGCTGTTGACGAAGCGGCGCACCATGCGGAGGTTTACGTCCGCCTCCAGCAGCGCCATCTTTATCTGCTCGACCGTCTCCTCGATGTTCTTTTCCGTAATCGTCGACTTTCCGCCGAGCGTCCGGATGATCGACGAGAACGTTCCTGTCAGTTTTTCAAGCATGAGCCTTACCCTGCATCAAAAGTTCGTCCAAAAAATCAAGCGGACGGATTTCCTTGTTGAGAATCTTGTACAGTCCGTCGCAGATCGTCAGCCTGACGTTCCTGCGCTCGGAAATTTCGTGGACGTACTTGCACGCCACCGCGCCTTCCGGCAGATATCCGATTTTTCCGATGTTCGCGATCAAGTCGTCGAGGTTGCTGAATTTGGAAAGGATGTCCGTCCTGATGATGTCCTGCCCGAAGCGGCGGTTGCGCCCGTACTTGCTCTTGCAGGTTACGTCCAGATCGCCGATGCCCGAAATCGACGTGAACGTCTCCGGGTGCGTCGCGCCCATCGCCATGCCGAGCGTCTGGATTTCGTTCAATCCCGCCGCCATGAGCAGGGAGCTGGCGTTGTCCCCGAAAATCTGGGAATGCTCCGCGACCGCGTCGAGCGCGCCGTAGACGACGGCGATGACGTTCTTGGCGGCGGCGCAAATCTGGACGCCGACAACGTCAAGGCTCGAATAGACCATCAGCCCCGGAACGCGCAGCAGCTCGCGCACCCTGATGGAATTCTTGGGATTCTCAGACGCGGCGATAAGCCCGGTCAGCTTTCCCATGGCGACTTCCTCGGCATGGCTCGGTCCGGCGACATACACCGTGCTTCCCTTGTAGATTCCCGGAAGGACGTTTTCAATCGTCTCCAGAACAAGCTTCGGCCCGTCGTTTGACGGAACGAAGCCCTTCGTCAAGGCGACGACGACGCTCGAACCGTCCGCAATGTTCGGAACGGACGCAATCTTCCGCATCGTTCCGGCAAGGTACAGCGACGGCGACGCGACGATGATGAATTCCTTGTCCGTCGCGACTTCGACAATGTCGGTGGAAACCGTCAGATTTTCCGAAAGCTTGAATCCCGGCAGATACCGCTTGTTTTCATGCTCCCGGTTCACCGACTCCTCGACTTCCGGCTCCAACGCCCACATCAAGACCTTGTGTCCGCCGTTAGCAAGCGCCTGCGCAAGGCCGGTACCCCACGCCCCGCCGCCAAGAACGCCGATACATTTCGATTCCATGGCCAACCTTCCTTTCCTTATGATTTGCCGGCGCAATCAGCACCACGGAGAAACGGCATCTTCCCAATCGAACAGCTCCTGTCCGTCAAAGAAAAGATGTATTTCCCGCTCCGCGTTTTCCTCGCAGTCAGACGCGTGGATGATGTTGTGCTGCGTGTGCAGGCAGAAGTCGCCCCGGATGGTGCCCGGCAGCGCGTCCTGCGGCTTCGTCGCCCCGATCATCTTCCGCACGAGCGTGACGCAGTCATCCCCCTGCCACACCATCGCGATGACCGGCCCGGAAGTGATGTACGCCACAAGGTCGGCATAGAACGGCTTTTCCTTATGCTCCGCATAATGGGAGGCGGCAAGCTCCGGGGAAACCCGCAGCATCTTCAGGCCGACAAGCTTCAGCCCCTTGCATTCAAAGCGGCGGATGATTTCGCCCGCAATCCGGCGGTTCAGCACACCGGGCTTCAACATAGTAAAACAACGTGTCATAATCTGAACAGTATATCTGAATGCGACATATATTTCAACACGCAGGAACAGCGTCTCATCAATTCGTAATAATCTCAGTAGTGTAGCAACTTGTTATTTTTTCAGTTGCTATCCGCTCAGAACGCCTATGAGAAAGATTGACGGGTGCTTTCTCACAGCCGCTCTGCGCGGCTGATGAAAGGCCAGCTGCAAACTACCCGTTAAGCAGCCGGTCTTTTTTTATTTTGCTTTGGAGAAGCCGTACAAAACCCGGGCGGGCAGACGCGGCTTTTCCAAAGTTTCACAAGCTGAGGTGCTTTATGATCATCACGTACTCATCAATGAAGGGCGGCGTCGGAAAGACGACGGACGCAATCCTTACAGCGGCAAACCTTGCGGCAAGAGGCCTCAAGATTCTCTTCTTCGACCTTGACACGAACAACTCGGGCACGATGTTCCTCACCCAGGGGATTGAGGGCATCGCAGACCTGATCGAAACGAAGAACGTGTTCGAGGCGCTCTCCCACAACGGAACAGAAAAATACGCCGTCCGATCAAGAATTGAAAACATCGACATCATCCCGAGCCATCTGAACATCTTCAAGCTGCGCGGCATCGGATACAACGAGCTTCAGAAGACGCTCCGCGGCGCGGAGGAGCGGTACGACTACATCGTCATCGATACTGCCCCGACATACGACAACCTCGTCATAAACGCGCTCCTCGCGGCGGACACAATAATCACTCCGCTGAAATTTTCGTCGTTCGACTTCACGACGGCGAAATTCCTTGAGAAGCAGCTCTATGACGACTGTCCCGGACAGGTGGAGAAATGGTACCTCCTCTACTCTGACTGGCAGCAGAAATTCGCCAGCTTCAACAACGCGCCGCAGACACAGTTCGCACGGTACTTCGAGCAGAATTTCAGCAACATCCTGAACATCCGCATCCCGCGGACGAACGCGGCGAGCGACTACACGCAGCTCGACAGGAAGCTCAGCACACAGGCAAAGTCGGCCGTCTCATCGCGGCGGCTCGCAGTTGAAGTCAACAGGCTCGTCAACATGCTGACCGACAAGGATGCCGATGACGAATCGCAGTTTGCGGAACGTTTCTGAGGAAACGGGGAGAAACAATGGCAAGGACACTGAACATCATAACTAACGGAAGCAGGGGCGGCCTGCCCGTGCAGAACCAGGGGCTGAAGCTCTCGAAAATCATTGCCGTCGAAAAAATCGAGGAGCACGAGAGGTTCAGGGAGCTGTACACAATCGATGAAGGCCTTCTCAGCCGGATCGCCGAGGACATGAAGGCGAACAAGTTCGATGCCAGCCAGCCCGTCCACATCTGGACCGCAAGCGACGGCGACGGGACGGAGCACTTCTACCTCATCGACGGCTACACCCGGCTCAAGGCCGCACGGCTCGCCGGGCTTCCCACCGTCCCGTACTTCGAACACCATTTCGGCTCGTTCGAGGAGGCGCACCGCTACGCGCTCCACCTGCAAGTGGACAGGCGCAACCTGTCCGGGATCGACCTGCTCCGCAACATCGAGGAGCTTATGGGAAGCGACTACATCAAGAACCTGAAAGGAAACAGGAACGATGCAGTCGGGGAGCTGATCGGCACATCGGGAAAGACCGTCGAGCGGGCGAACTTTGTCGAACGGAACGCGACGGAAGAGCAGCTTGCCGAAATCGAGGCGGGGACAGCGACGGTCAACTCCACCTACAACGACATCAAGCGCAGGCAGTTCGTGGAGCGGAACGCCACGGACGAGCAGAAGGAGCGCCTGGACTCCGGGGAGGCGACCGCCGGGGAAATCTACGGGGAACTAAAGGCCTCCGGCAGGCAGAAAAAGAACGGAAAAAAAAGCGGCGGAGACCCCTGCGGGGAGGACATTTCGGACTCCCTCTCCGACACGAGCGGAAATCCCTCCGCGCTGAACTTCTCGCACTCGGACGGCATCGAGCGTCCGAAGCGGGAGCCGTGGGCTGAGGACGAGTCCGACAGGCGGCTCATAGAGCGGTACAGGGAAGGAAAGAAGGACGGATTCCTCGAGGGCTTCTCAAAGGGAGCGTACGCCGTCTACGAAAAGATTTTCGAGTTCCTCGACTCCGGCAGGACGGCCGACGAGGTGCGGAACGACCCGCTGTTCGAGGACTTCTCACCGACCGTCATCGCCGGAAAATTCAATGAGGAGAATTTGTATGACGAATGAGGAAGAAAAGACAGGAGCGATAGGCAAATCAACAAGCATTGAAATAACAGAATATTTCAAATTTGCAGAGACAACACGTGGGCTATTTCTTCCCACAATTGAAATAACAGAATACTTCAAATTTGCAGAGACCCATACGACAGATGTCGAGCTGACAGAGACGGAATTCCAGCTCCTGACACATACGCTCGGATATTACCTGTGCGGCTATGTCGCCGTCATTGATGCCGAATGGCGGAATATGTTCGACAACGGAAGCAACGACAGAATCCATTATACAAAGGCACTGGATCACCTGTCAGAACTCGGGCTTATGGAAAGGCAAACAAGATGGGAAGACGGACATACCAGAAATGTATATTCAGCGACTGAAAAAGGAAAAGAAGTCGCCCGGATAAAGTACGTTGAATATGTAAAAGCAGAAAGAAAGAAAACCAAAGCCGCCAAAAGAAGATGGACGGCTTTTTGCTATGCCAACGACACGGGGTATTTCAGGGATTTCGGGGAATGGATCAGAACCGCCCCGATGCATCAAGAGGAATGGACGAAATCCCGGCTTCGTTTCAGTTTTTAGGAGCATCAGAATGACCAGACTGAACATCGTCGATATGTTCTGCGGAGGAGGCGGGGAATCAGTGGGGATTACCGAAGCCGCGCATGAATTCAACCTCGGCATAAACATGAGCGCCATAAACCACTGGGAACGTGCGATCGAGACTCATGCGAAGAACTACCCGTCCGCCGAGCACAGGTGCGAGAACGTGCAGCACATCGACCCGCACACACTTGCGGCATCGAAGGACACCGACCTGATGTGGGCAAGCCCGGGCTGCCAGCACTTCTCCGCAGCGCGCGGCGGGAAGCCGAGGAGCGAGGACATGAGGTCTCCGGCGTGGGAAGTCCTGCGGTTCGCCGAGGAGCTTCGCCCCAGAAGAATCATCATCGAGAACGTCCCGGAATTCCGCACGTGGGGCCCGCTCGATGCCGACGGAAAAATCATCAGGGAACTCAAGGGCAGGACGTTCAGCGCGTTCATAGGCGCGCTCCGCTCACTCAACTATGCCGTTGACCACAGGATTCTCTGCGCCGCCGACTATGGAGCGGCGACATCGCGGCGGAGGCTCTTCATACAGGCGGTACGGGCGGACTGCGGAAAGGCGGTTCTCTGGCCGCAGCCCACGAACGCACGGGGAGGAAACCTGCTCCTCCCGGACTGGCGCAGCGCAAAGGAGATAAT
>CAMWPF010000115.1 GCA_947176045.1 uncultured Treponema sp.
CGTCCGGAATCCCAGCGAATATCCTTCGTCCGCACAGGAAAGAATTTCATCTTCAGAAAGCCGGTAGCGCGCGCAGGACATGTTGCTGCGCCTGATGCCGCAGTAAAGGCAGTCGTTCCTGCAATACGAGCTGATTTCGATGAGTCCGCGCGCAAAGATCTCGTTTCCGTAGACCTTTCTGCGCGCTTCGTCGGCCATCTGCGCAAGCAGCCGTGCGGATTCGGGCGAGCAGCCTTCAACAAGGAGGCGGTAGCCTTCAAGCGGAAGCGAATGCCGGGAGGCAAGGGACTCGACCAGCGAGCGGATTTCTTCAGTCATCAGGAACAGTATACTCCGGCGGCCGTCCTCCGGCAAGGCAGAAGGCAGCCCGCGATTCATGCTCCGTCAATTGCACATCCTCCGCACAATGTGGTAGAATTCCATCCAGAACACATGGGGAGGAGGCTATGACAGCACCATACAATCCGCGCTCGATGAAGGCGGAAGAATTCATAAGCGACAGCGAAATCAAAGAGACCCTGGCGTATGCGGAGGAGAACAGGCGCAACAGCGGGCTGATTGATTCGATTCTGGAAAAGGCGCGTCCGCGCAAGAAGGCGGCGGGATGCACCTGCGCGGGGCTTTCCCACCGGGAGGCGTCCGTCCTGCTCGCCTGCGACATTCCCGAAAAAAACGCGGAGCTGCTCCGGATTGCCGAGGAAATCAAGCTCGCGTTCTACGGAAACCGCATCGTCATCTTCGCCCCGCTCTACCTTTCAAACTACTGCGTCAACGGCTGCCTCTACTGCCCCTACCACCACGGAAATACGCACATCGCGCGCAGGAAGCTTTCGCAGGAGGAAGTGCGGGCTGAAGTCATCGCGCTTCAGGACATGGGGCACAAGCGGCTCGCCATTGAGGCTGGAGAAGATCCCGCCAACAATCCGATTGAATACATCCTCGGCTGCATCAATACGATTTACAGCGTGAAGCACAAGAACGGCGCAATCCGGCGCGTGAACGTGAACATCGCCGCCACCACTGTGGAAAACTACGCGCGCCTCCACGACGCCGGAATCGGAACGTACATCCTCTTTCAAGAGACGTACCACAAGGAAGGCTATGAGGCACTCCACCCCACGGGACCAAAGCACGACTATGCCTACCACACCGAGGCGATGGACCGCGCCATGCAGGGCGGAATCGACGATGTGGGGCTCGGCGTCCTCTTCGGGCTTGACAAGTACAAGTATGAATTCGCAGGGCTGCTCATGCACGCCGAGCATCTGGAAGCCGTCCACGGCGTCGGCCCGCACACCATCAGCGTGCCGCGCGTCAAAAAGGCTGACGGAATCGACCCGGAGCAGTTCAGCAACGGAATCGACGACAAGACGTTCGCCAAAATCACCGCCTGCATCCGGCTCGCCGTGCCGTACACGGGCATGATTATTTCCACGCGCGAAACAGAAGCCGTGCGCACAACGCTCCTGCGCCTCGGAATCTCGCAGGTGAGCGGCGGCTCGCGCACATCAGTCGGCGGCTACACACAGGCCGAGCGTCCGCACGATACAGAACAGTTCGACGTCTCAGACCAGCGCAGCCTTGACGAAGTTGTCGCCTGGCTCATGGAAAACGGGCACATTCCGTCGTTCTGCACCGCCTGCTACCGCGAAGGGCGCACCGGCGACCGCTTCATGAGCCTGTGCAAGAGCGGCCAGATCCTCAACTGCTGCCACCCCAACGCGCTCCTGACGCTCGCCGAATACCTCGAGGACTACGCCGCGCCCGAAACAAAGAAAGCCGGGCTTGCGATGATTCAGGCCGAGCTTGCGCGCATTCCCAACGAAGCCGCCCGCCGGACCGCCGCAAAGCACATCGCAGAAATCCAAAGCTCCGGGAAGCGCGACTTCCGGTTCTGAAGCGGGAGGAACGTATCAATGAGCGGCGCGGACATCGTGCTTAGGACGAAGCGGCTGCACCTGCGCGAACTGACGCAGGACGACTTCCGGCCGTTGTGCGCCATCTTGCAGGACGGGCAGGCGATGTACGCCTATGAAGGCGCGTTCTCTGACGAAGAGGCGCACGAGTGGCTCGACCGGCAGATTGCAAGGTACAGGAAGTGGGGCTTCGGAGCGTGGGCGGCGGTGCGCCCGGAAACCGGCGAGCTGATCGGACAGTGCGGAATCACCTGGCAGCCGTGGAAGGAGGCGGAAGTCCTTGAAATCGGCTATTTGTTCCGCCGCGACGTCTGGCACAACGGATACGCTACAGAAGCCGCCCGCGCCTGCAAGCAGTACGCCTTTGAAACGCTCGGCGCGCGCGAAATATGTTCAATCATCAGGGACACGAACACCGCCTCGCAGAACGTCGCGCTCAGAAACGGCATGACGCCCCGCGACAGCTGGGTCAAGCGCTACCGCGGCGTGGACATGCCGCACATCCGCTACGCCGTCGCGCGGCAAGGCGCATCACAGGAAGCTTCTGCCGGAGCGCCTAACTGCTGAGGAAAGGAGGAACCGCATTTTTTCACAAAATCTTCCCGCCTTCCTGTCACACAGGCGGAATTCCATCGTCTCATTTTATAGCACCATTGATATTTTTATGGAGGAACTATGAATCAGGATGACGAAAAGGAGACGGCGCGGATGCTCAGAAAGGCGGCGCAAGGCGACCGTGAGGCGCTTGGAGCGGCGGTTTCGCTTGTGCAGGACATGGTCTTCAACCTGTCGCTCCGGATGCTCGGCACGTTCGCGGACGCAGAGGACGCGTCGCAGGAAATCCTTATGAAGATTGTCCGGGGGCTTCCGTCGTTCAAGGGGGAGAGCGCGTTTTCGACATGGGCGTTCAGCATCGCGGCGAACCACCTCAAAAGCTTCCGCAGGCACCAGTTCGCGAAGATGCCGCTTACCTTTGAAATCTACGGCGGCGACATCAAGAATGCAGACGTCTCGGACATTCCCGACCTGACGCAGGACGTCGGGCGCGACATCCTCGCCGAAGAGCTGAAGTATTCCTGTACGAACGTCATGCTCCAGTGCCTCGACGCGGAAAGCCGCTGCATCTTCATCCTCGGCACGATGTTCCGCCCCGACAGCCGCATTGCCGCCGAAATCCTCGGGATCAGCGCGGAAGCATACCGCCAGCGCCTGTCCCGCGCGCGCAGGAAGATGGCGGACTTCCTTGGAGAATACTGCGGCGAGTGCGGAGGCGGCTCCTGCCGGTGCGGGCCGCGGGTCGGCTACGCAATCCAAAATGGACGGCTCAGCCCGGAACGCCTCGACTTCACGTCCGGCGTGCCGAAGAGAATCCGTGCGGTGAAGGAGGCGATGGAAGACATCGACGGACTTTCGGCGCAGTTTTCGGTATACAAGACATACGAGTCGCCCGAACGCCTGAAGCGGCGCGTAAAGGACTTTCTGGACGGCGACCTTGCCGCAGCCGTCATGAACGCGTAGAAGGTTCCGCTGGAATCCGCCGGAAGAAGGAAATCGGCCGTTCCACAAAATGACGCGCTTCACCGCCGGGCGGCGAGCGCGTAGCTTTTGTCGACAAGCGGAAAGATGTCCTCCGCGCTGACGGAGCCGTCAAGCAGGACGGTGAGCCAGTGCTTCTTGTTCATGTGGTAGCCGGGAAAGTGCGTCGTGCCGTTGATGAGCGCGGGAAGCGATTCGGATTCCGCGCGCACGTCGATGACTTCTGTTTTTTCGTCTGAATCAATGCCGAGCTTGCGCCGGGAGACGGTGAGCAGCGCGCCGAACCACTTGTTGTTGTCCGCCCGCCGCCAGACTGCGTTTCCGGGGAACTTCCGCTCCCACAAATATTCAAGCCCGCGTCCGTACTGTCCGCGCACGTAGCTGATGACGCGCCGGGAGACAGGGCTTTTGAAGACGTCCCGCTCAAAGCATTCCGCCGCGATGCGCCTGAGGACGCGCTCATAGTCCGCGCGGACTGCGCCCACAAAGGAGCCTTGCGCCCCGGGAACGAGGTGCAGAACGTACGGCTCGCCGGTAAGCGCGTCAACCGCCTCCGTCCTCACCGTTCCGTCCGCCAGAACCAGAACCCGCAGCTCAAGCTGTCCGCCGGCAATCCGCTCCGTGTACGAGCGCGCCCCGCCTTCCGCCGAAAACCCGAACCGCTCAAGCCGCGCAAAGTCCGGCTTCCTGTCCGAAAACGCCGCCTCAAGAATGGAATCCGCCATGCGCACAGTGTATCACGTTCCGCCATGGTTTGTCTGCGATGGCGGAAAATTCTTATTCCGCCCGTTTATTTCAGCGCGTCCTTCACTGCGGCGGAAACGCCTTTCAGAAGCCTTACGCGGTAAGGAATCCACGCGGAGCGGCAAAACCGGCTTCCCCTGCACCAGAAGCTGCGTTACTTCAGGCTGAGCGTTATCTGCTGCGCGCCGCCGCCGAGGAGCGTCTTGAGCTGCGCCGCCGTCTTTCCCCGGATTTTGGCGAGCGGCGTGTAGCTCCAGCTGTTTCCGCCGTAGAAGATGACGATGGAGCTGCCTTGGTACAGCATGATGTCGCCGAGCTGCGCGCGAATCTGGCGGTCATCTGCGGGAAGCGGAAATCCGGGCGCACCGACTTTCTCAAATCCGCCGTAATCCTCCGCACGGTACGTTACATCGCCCTGCAAAAGCCGCCCGGCAAGCGCGGCAGCCGCCTCCGTCTTGGCAAGCTCCGCCTCAAGCCTGCTTCCGTTGACATACAGATACATCGTCTTTCCTTCTTCCGGCTGCTGCGCCGCGCACGAAACGACAGTCGCAAGCAGCACGACAATCTTGAATGCATTCATACAAGCCCCCCTGTTTCACGCGTTGTTCTCCGCGCAAGGGATTGGAGTGCGGAGACAAAGCGTATTTTCATGCAGCTTCCGCCGCGAGTTTTTCTGAAAGAAAAACTCGGTAAGCAACCGCAGGTTGCGACACAAAGCCATGCGCCCGAATATGAAGACCCTACTTGAGGTTTTCGGTGAAGAACGATTCGATTTTGTCGAACGGGATCTTGTCCTTGTTGTCGTAGAGGTCGCAGTGGCTCGCGCCGGGGACAATCACCAGCTCCTTGTTGCTTCCTTTCAGCTTTTTGAACGTGTCCTCGCCGAAGTAGCGGCTGTGGGCGTTCTCGCCGTGGACGACAAGCACCGCGCCTTCGATTTCGTCGGCATAGGCGAACAGCTTTGTGTTCAGGAGCGACGTTGCGGCCTGCACTGCCCAGCCGCCGTTCGAGTTGAGCGAGCGTTCGTGGTAGCCGCGCGGCATCTTGTAGTAGGCGTAGTAGTCCTTGACGAACTGCGGCGCGTCCTCGGGAAGCGGATCGACGACTCCGCCTGCGAGCGCGTATGTTCCTTCGGCGAAGTCCTTGGTGCGCTGTGCCGAAAGCGCGCGCCGGAAGTTCTGGCGGGATTCCGCGCTGTCGTTCGCGTCGAAGTAGCCGTTCGCGGTATTGCGGGCGAGGTCGTACATTGTGGAGGCGACCGCCGCCTTGATTCTCGGGTCGATTGCCGCCGCGTTGACCGCCATGCCGCCCCAGCCGCAGATTCCGACGATGCCGATTTTCTCCGGGTCGATGTTCTTCTGGACGGAAAGGAAGTCAACCGCCGCCTGGAAGTCCTCGGTGTTGATG
>CAMWPF010000116.1 GCA_947176045.1 uncultured Treponema sp.
GTGTATAATCGTGCAATATGTCGCTCAACTGCAACGAAATCAACGTGATCCTTTCGGAACTGAAGCTGGACGGAAATTTCATCCAGGACGTCATCCAGCCCGGCTACGATATGCTTGCGCTCTGCGTCTATGCGGGCGGCGCGGCGCGCACGGTTTTGATCTGCACGGCGCAGAATGTCTGCCGCCTGCACGAGACGCGGCGGAAGGTTGTCCGCAACGACAAGCCGCTGCGCTTCATGGAATTCCTGCGCTCGAACATCCGCGGCTCCTGGATTGACTCCTGCCGCCAGATTGGACTGCAGCGGATTGTCGAACTGCGCCTGAGCCACGGCGGCAGGAGCTTCGTCATGTACATACGGCTGTGGAGCAACGCCGCGAACGTCGTCGTCTGCACGCCGGACAATGTGATTTTGGATTCGATGTACCGCCGCCCGGCGCGGAACGAAGTCACAGGCGCCCGTTTTTCGCTGCCGGAGCCGGACGGCGCGCCGCTTCGGGAATGGCCGGTCCGCGACTTTGCGGACGTTCAGGCGGAATATGCCGCCGCGCACCCGGACGCCGCGCCGCTGACGTTCAATGAGAAGGTCGACCGCTGGTACGGGGAGCGCGCCGCGGCGCTTTCGCGGGAGGCGCTCCTGAAGCAGGCGGAAAAATGGTACGCCGCCTCCAAGAACCGCCAGACGGCGGCGCTTGAGCGGCTGGAGGCGAAGCGCCGGGACTTTGCTTCCGCCGGGCGCTACCGCCGGTACGGCGATTTGATTCTGACGTACCCCCGGCTTCTCGACGGAACGTCCCGCTTCATCGAATGCGAGGATTATGAGGGCGGCGGCGTTGTCCGCATCGCCGTCGATCCTGCGAAGTCGGCGCAGGAGAACGCCGCGGACTATTACGGACGGTACAAGAAGGCGCGGTCCGGCGCGGATGACCTTCAGAACGACATTGAGCGCGCGCGGCGGCAGCTTGCGCAGCTGGAATCCCGCTACCAGGAAATTCTGGACGAACGGAATCCTGTCCGCATCGAGCAGCTGCTGCGCCGCAATTCCACGCCGAAGCAGCTCCAGAAGAAGGGGCATCCGGGCTTGGACTTCACCGTGAACGGCTGGTACATTCTGGTGGGGCGGGATGCGGACGAAAACGACGAGCTGCTGCGCCGCCATGTGCGCGGCAGCGACTGGTGGCTCCACGTCAGGGACGTTCCGGGCGGCTACGTCTTCATCAAGAACCGGCCGGGAAAGACCGTTCCCTTGGACATCCTGCTGGACGCCGCGAACCTCGCCGTCCATTATTCCAAGGCGCGGAACGCCGGAAAGGTTGACTTGTACTACACGCAGGTCAAGCACCTGCGGCGGGCGAAGAACGGGCCGAAGGGGCTTGTCCTGCCGACGAACGAAAAGAACATCTGCATCGAGCCTGACAAGCGCCGTCTGGCGCGCCTTGAGTCGGGCGGCTGAGCGGGAGGTGGTTGTGGAAACGAATATGAAAGGCGGACGGACGGACGCAAATTCCGCCGGAAGTGCGGCGCCCGCCGCCTGTCCGGACGGCGCGGCCGTGCTGCTTCCGGTGTATGAGGGCGGCGTCCCGCTCGGAAGGTATTCTGCGGCGCGCGCGGTGTTCACGCTTCCGTTCCGAAAGGCGACGCTTCCGGCGGCAGCGTCGTTCGTGAAGACGGTCTTTTTGAATTTCCTCGTGCTCCAGCAGAAGCGGCGGTTCGGGCTGAGCGCAATTCCTGTGCTGTCGATCGACCATCCGCTCGACGGGAAGATTCCGTTCACGCCGTCCAAGGTTCGGATCTACATGGACTTCGTGAGCTTCTTCCTGCGGATTCACGCGATGCTGCTCGCTCGGCTGGGTGGACGCCGCGCCGAGCCGCTGTGCGCTTCGTATCTTGCATTCCTCGGCTCGCTGTATGAGGACGGCGGCTCGATCTACAGCCGCTGCATGACGACGACCGACCGTCCGCATTACAAGCGCAGTCCGAAATTCCTGACAATCCATTTGTTCGATCCGCACCTGCTCTGCGCGCCGAGCCTCCACGTGGCGATTGCGGCGGGCAGCTTCGCGTTCGTGCGGAAGCTTTTTGCGGCGGACGATCTGCCGCTGTCCGCGGAGGAGAAGGCGGCGCTGCTGTCGGAAATTTATTCCGGCGCCGCCGCAATTACAGAAAGCGTCCTCTTCGTCAAGCAGCACAGCATCAACTGCGTGGCGGGCGCGTTCTATATGCTGACGGCGGCGCATGAGCCGGGATTTTTTACGGCGGCGGACGCGGCCGCGTTCACGGACGCGCTGTTCTCCCGCGGGGACGGCCTTGCAGAGCCGGACAAGTCAGCGCTGCGCGCCTCCATGCTTGATTCGTACGGCAGGCTGTGCGCGGCGTTCGAGGCGTCGCCGGAAGCGGGCTGGCGGGCGCCGTTCTTCCAGTGGTTCAAGGAGTATGCGGCGGAAACCGGACAGCTGGAAATTGCGGCGGAGCTGGCAGATTTTTGATTCGTTCGGGGATATGCAGTCTTCCCATTTTATGATAAATTCTTTTTATTGATTTTTCATGGGTTTTGATTGTTCAAAGGAGGCTGTATGAAAAGGCTTATGGGTGCCGCGCTCGTTGTCGCCGCGGTTATGGCTGCGTCCTGTTCCAAAACGGGCGATGTCGCAATTTCATCTGCGGCGGATCTTGCCGGCAGGAAGGTCGGCTGCCAGGCGGGAACGACCGGCGAGACGTGGATTCAGGAGAATGTCGCCGATGTGAAGCTCAAGTCGTTCAAGACGGGAATCGATGCTGCGCTGAGCCTGAAGAACGGCGCGATTGACGCGATTGTCCTGGACGAGCTTCCGGCACGGGAGATTGTCCGCCGGAACCCGGAGCTTGCGATTGTTGACGACGAATTTGCCGTCGAGGAATACGCCATTGCGGTGCGCAAGGGCAACGAGGAGCTGCTCGCCTCCATCAACGAGACGATTGCCGCCATCAAGTCGGACGGAACGTACGAGGCGCTTGTCGGCGCATTCATGCCGGTGGACGGAAAGATCGTCCTTCCGGAAGTGGAAATTCTTGATTCCCGGGACATCGTCAAGATGGGAACCAACGCGTCGTTCCCGCCGTTTGAATACATTTATGGAAGCGAGGTCGTCGGATTTGACGTCTCCATGAGCGCCCTGATTGCGAAGAATGCGGGCAGGAAGCTGCAGGTTGTGGACATGGCGTTCGACGGCCTTGTCGCGGCGCTGCAGGCGGGAGCCGTTGATTTTGTCGCCGCCGGAATGAGCGACACGGAGGAGCGCCGCCAGAACGTGGACTTCTCAGAGCCGTACTACCAGTCCAAGCAGGTCATCATCATCCGCGCTCCCGTCGAGGAAAGCGGCGAGTGAGCGTTCTGATGCGGAGCGCAGGAACGTTCCTGCTTTTGGAGCGTTTCCGCGTTCCGCCTGATTGAGGGCGGCTATGTGGCACAGTTTCTACAATACGATGATTGCGCAGGGGCGGTGGATGCTGATTCCGCGGGGGCTCGGCACGACGCTCCTCATTGCGTTCTGCGCGGTGCTTGTCGGCTCCGTGCTGGGCTGCATATTCGCCTTGTGCAAGATTTCCAAGAACAGGATTCTGCGTTCCGCCGCGGACGTCTATACGACGGTCATCCGCGGCATTCCGATGGCGACGCAGCTTATGATCTTCTATTTCGTCATCTTCTCCCCGTTCGGCATGAGCAATGCGGTGGTTGTCGCCATCATTTCGTTCGGAATCAATTCCGGCGCCTACTGCACGGAAATTTTCCGCGCGGGCATTCAGGGCGTGGACAAGGGGCAGATGGAGGCCGGGCGTTCGCTGGGGCTTTCGTGGCGGCAGACGATGGTGAAGATCATCCTGCCGCAGGCGGTGCGCACGGTCCTGCCGACGTATACGAGCGAATTCATCACGCTCATCAAGGAGACGTCCGTGGCGAGCTTTATCGCCGTCGTGGACTTGCAGAAGGCGTGCGACAACATCCGCAACGCGACGTACAACGCGTGGATTCCGCTGCTTTCCTGCGCTGCGATCTACCTCTGCCTGACGCTGGGGCTGACGAAATTGTTTTCGGTTGTGGAACGGAGGCTGGCAAGAAGTGATCGCGGTTGAACATCTGGTCAAAAAATTCGGGGATCTTGTCATCCTCAACGGCATTTCAGAAAAAATCGAAAAGGGCGAGAAGATTGTCATCATCGGACCGTCCGGCGCCGGAAAAAGCACGTTCCTGCGCTGCCTGAACCTTTTGGAACGGCCAGACAGCGGGCATATTTATTTTGAGGGAACGGACATCACCGGCCGCCGCACCGACATCGATAAAATCAGGCAGAAGATGGGCATGGTCTTCCAGCATTTCAACCTGTTTCCTCATCTGACTGTTCTGGAAAACATCACCCTTGCGCCGGTGGCGCTGCGGCTCCAGTCCCGCGAGGAGGCGGCGGAGAACGCGCTCAAGCTGCTTTCCCGCATCGGGCTTGCGGACAAGGCGGACGCGTATCCGGCGAAGGTTTCCGGCGGGCAGAAGCAGCGGATTGCAATCGTGCGCTCCCTCGCGATGAATCCCGACGTCATCCTGTTCGACGAGCCGACGTCCGCGCTGGATCCTGAAATGGTCGGCGAAGTCCTCTCGCTCATGAAGGAGCTTGCCGACGAAGGGATGACGATGGTCGCCGTCACCCATGAAATGGGATTCGCGCGGGAAGTTGCGACACGGATTCTGTTCATGGACGGCGGCGTCATCGCGGAATCGGGCAGTCCGGAACGGATTTTCCGCGCGCCGGAAAGCCCCCGCCTCCGGCAGTTTTTGAACGCGGTGCTTTGAAGCCGCCTGCGGGCGGCGGCCTGCCTCGGCGCACAGCGCGTCGTCGGCGCAGTTTTCGACTGAAAAGGCACAGCCTGCTCACAAAAAAACGGTGCAAAATCACCTGTTGTCCACAAGTTATCCACAATTTGCATGGAGGCAGAACAGTCCGTCCGTCCGGACAGTTCCGCGCCCTTTGCTCCTCCAATCTGCAAAATGCCGACCGTTTTTATTTTTAATTTATTGTATTGCAACAAATTAAAAATAGGGTGCCGGGCTATTTCAAGAAATCTCTGCGTGGAATTTGAAAATAAATGCAAAAAAATCTGAAAAACCTCTTGACACGATTTTTATTCACAAGTTATCCACAATTTGTTCCGCGGATGCAGTCTTTGTAAAGAGTTTGCAATTTCAGTTCAATATGGTGTATTTTTTCCTTGTTTTTTGCTAAAATTCCATCAGTATTTTTCTTGCTTTGGACGGTGCCTTTCTGTGGTCTGCAAGCTCAAGGTATTTTTTTTCGCCGCGCTGCTTTCCGCCTCCCCGCTGGATGCCTGTGCGGATATCATTACGCTTTTCACGCCGAAGATGAATTGGTCGGTTTCCAATGGCATCGAGTTTGAAATGAGGGCGGACGGAACGTTGCGCTCCGCCTGCATGGATGTTTCCGCTGAGTGCGATATGACGGAGCTCGTCTTCAAGTCGGGACTCCGGGTGCGCCCGGATGCCGTGGATTTTTCGGCGCAGGCTGTCTGGTGGCCGACGCTGCTGCGCTATTTCAACG
>CAMWPF010000117.1 GCA_947176045.1 uncultured Treponema sp.
TATGCCGCCGGACGGCGGATTCCACCATTGATTTTTACAGGAGTGCAAGATGAATTTCATTTTCTTAGGACCGCCGGGAGCGGGGAAAGGCTCCCTCGCCGTCAAAGTCGCCGAGGACTACAAGATTCCGCACATTTCCACAGGGGACATCTTCCGCGCGGCGATCAAGAACCAGACGCCGCTCGGCGTCAAGGTCAAGGCGATCATCGATTCCGGCTCGCTCGTGAGCGATGAAATCACCTGCGACCTTGTGAAGGAGCGCCTCGCCGAGCCTGACACGAAGGGCGGCTTCATCCTCGACGGCTTTCCGCGCACCATTCCGCAGGCTGAGATGTTCACGTCCATCTGCCCGGACGTGACGGTCGTGAACTTCCAGATTGCGGACGAGGCGGTCGTCAAGCGCCTGAGCACCCGCCGCGTCTGCAAGAAGTGCGGCGCGAACTACAACCTCCTGACGCTTCCGCCGAAGCAGGAGGGCGTCTGCGACGGCTGCGGAGGCGAGCTGTTCCAGCGCGACGACGACAAGCAGGAATCCATCATGCACCGCATGGACGTCTACCGCGAGCAGACGGAGCCGCTCATCGCGTTCTACCGCGGGAAGGGGCAGCTGACGGACATCGACGGCGCGACGCAGACTGCGGAGCTGCTCGCCGACTTCAAGAAGCGCTTCCCCGCGTCCTGACCGGCTCCAAGATCCGCTGGTTTCGGCGTCCGGCACGGCGGCGTGCGCCTGAACATTCTGCCGTCCGCGCCCGCTGCGCCGCGCGGAATTCTTGGGGAGGAAACGCGCTCCGAAGGCAGGGGGTGTTTCCTCCCCGCGTTTTATGATATAGTCTTTCCATGAATCTCAACGATGTGCGCGCGAATGCGTACCAGCAGGCATCGAAGGCGGGCGGATCGTCAGGCGGCGGTCCGCAGACGCCGCAGTCTCAGTTCCAATCCCAATCCCAATCCACCCAGAAGACTTCTGCCTTCCAGAATGGAGGCCGGCAGGCCGGAGGCATCTTGCCCCGCGGCAGTGCGGATTCCGGCGGAGCGCCGCGGCAGAATCCTCCGGCGGCGGACGGACTGCTCAAAGTGCCTGCGGCCGGCCCGCAGGGCGGCGATGCAGTGTACCGCCGCGTCGCGAAGTTCCTGCTGCTCATCGGCGTGGACGAGGCGGCGAAGATCCTTCCGCACCTGTCGGCGGAGCAGACGGAGCGCATCATTCCCGAAATCGCCTCCATCCGTAGCGTCAGCCCGGAGGAGGCGTCGGTCATCCTCGCGGAATTCCAGACGCTTTTGGAGCGCTCGCGGGAGTCGGGCGGCGTGGATACGGCGCGGACGATTTTGGAAAAGGCGTACGGCTCTGACCGCGCCCGCGAGATTCTGGACAAGGTTGCGCCGCTCGCCGGGGCGAAGCCGTTCGACTACCTCAACGATGCGGACAGCGGGCGGATCTTCTCCCTGCTCGGCGGCGAGAACGGCGGCGTCCGGGCGCTGGTGCTTTCCCATCTTGAGCCGAAGAAGGCGGCCGCGGTCATCAACCTCATGGAGCCAGAGGACAAGATGGACGTCGTGCGCCGCCTTGCGGCGATGCAGCCGGTTCCGCCGGACGTGCTGCGCCGCGTCGACCAGGCGATGCATGAAAAGTCGCTCATGCAGACGTCCGAGGCGGCGGAAAATATTGACGGCAGGAACGCCCTCGCCGCAATCCTCAAGAAGATGCCGCCGGAGGCGGAGGACGGCATCCTTTCATCGCTGTCGGAGGAAGACCCGGAGCTGGGGCAGGATCTGCGCAGCCGCCTGTTCACGATGGAGGACGTGGTCCGTTCCGACGACCGCTTCATCCAGGAGCAGCTGCGCTCCATGACGGACGGCGACATCGCCCGCCTTGTCGCCGGAAAGCCGGACGAATTCCAAGAGAAGATCCTCGGCTGCATTTCGGCGGGGCGGCGCGCGCTCGTGCTCGAGGAGGCGGAGCTGAACAAGCCGCTGCTGCGCACGGACTGCGAGCGGGTGACGCGCCAGTTTTTCAGCGTCCTCCGCCGCGCCTATGAGCAGGGGCGGCTCATCATCGACGGCAGGAGCGATGACATTTACGTCTGATTCTGGTATACTCGTTCCATGTCTGAACTTCCCGAATCAAAATCAAGGCTGTTTTCATCAAAAGGCTTTACGCTGATTTCTTCGACTGAAATCCCCGACTGTTCTTCCACCGGCATCTACCTCCGCCACGACAGGACGGGGCTGGAAGTGTTCCACCTGCTGAACGACGACGCGGAAAACCTCTTCGCGTTTGCGTTCCGCACGCCTGTCAAGGATTCCACCGGCGCGCCGCACATCCTTGAGCATTCCGTCTTCTGCGGCTCGCAGAAATTTCCGCTCAAGGAGCCGTTCGCGAACCTGATGAACCAGAGCGTGAACACGTTCCTGAACGCGATGACGTATTCGGACAAGACGGTGTATCCGGCAAGCTCGATGGTCCGTTCCGATTACTTCAACCTCATGGACGTCTACGGCGACGCCGTGTTCTTTCCGCTGCTCAAAAAGGAGGCGTTCCTGCAGGAGGCGCGCCGTCTGGAAATCGACGGGAAGGGGCGCTGCTCGATTCAGGGCGTCGTCTACAACGAGATGAAGGGAAACTATTCATCCTTTGAGTCCGTTGCCGCGGACGTCCAGCTGCGGAGCCTGTTCCCGGACACCGCCTATGCGTTCGATTCGGGCGGCGATCCGCTCGTCATTCCCGAATTTTCATACGAGGCGTTCCGCGCCTTCCATGAAGCGCACTACCGCCCGGACAACTGCCTCGTCTTCCTGTACGGGAACATTCCGACGGAGGAGCAGCTTGACTTCCTGCAATCCAGCCTTTTGAGCCGCCTTGAGGAGCGGTTCCCGGCGCCGCCGTCGCGCGCGTCGTATCCATTTGTGCCGGAGGAATTCGTCTCGATGGAGACGGCTGCCGCGCAGGAGGAGCCGGTGGAAGTGCGCGCGGATGCGCCTGATTCGGGCGCGACCGGCTCGACGGTTACGCTCAACTGGCTGTGCGGCGGCACGTCCGACATCGACAGCAGCATGGAGTGCGCGTTCCTTGCAGAGGTGCTCGTCGGACACGACGGCTCGCCGCTTGCGAAGGCGCTCATCGAGTCCGGACTTGGCGACGATCTGGCGCCGATTACGGGAACGTCGGGCGACGCGCGGCAGTTCCTGTTCTCGCTGGGGCTGCACGGCGTCAAGGCGCGCGATGCGGACAAAGTGCGGGCGCTCATTCTGGGCGCGCTGTCCGACCTGTGCGCGCGTCCTGTAGACCGGCGCGACATCGCCTCGGCGCTCATGGCGTCGGAATTCGCGAACCGGGAGGTGTTCCGTTCCGGCGGGCCGTATTCGCTCGTCCTGCTGGAGCGCGCCCTCAACGGCTGGAACTACGGGCGGCAGCCTGCGGATATGCTGTGCTGCCGCGCGGCGTTCGAGAAGATCCGCGCGAAGGTGGAGGAAAATCCTTCTTATGTGCAGGACTTGATCAGGCGCTATCTGCTGGAGAACAGGCGGCGCTCGTTCGTCGTCGTCTCTCCGTCGAAGTCCTATCTGGCGCGGCGGGCGCGGCAGGAAAAGGCGCTGCTTGCCCGCTTGGAGCGTGCGTCCTCGCGCGAGGACGTTCAGAAGGAAATGGAATTGCTGCACGCGTACCAGCAGCGGCGCGAGACGGCGGCGGAGGCGTCCTGCATTCCGGGACTGGCGCTGTCCGACTTGCCGGCGGACGCAGACTGCATCCGCACGGAGCTGTGCGAGCGCGGCGCCGGCGCGGCGCGGACGGTTGTATTCAAGAATGTCGAAAAGACGAACGGAATCGCCTATGTGGAATTCTGCGTGCCGGTGGACGCGCTGCCCGCGGAGGCGTATCCGTACCTTCCGCTGTACGCCTACTGCGCCGCGAATTCCGGCTGGAACGGAAGGAAGTGGGACGAGTGCGCCGCGGAGGCTGCCGTCCATACCGGCGGCATCGGCGCGCGGCTGTTCTCCCTCACGGCGGCGGAGGGTGCGGAGGCGGAAAAACTGGCGGAAGCGCTTGCGCCGTACCAGTGCCTGAACAGGGATTGGTTCGGCTTTTCGACGAAGATTCTTTCGGAACATCTGGAAGACGGCATGGCGGTATTCACAGAGGCGTTCTCGGCATTTGAATTTTCGGACGTGGAGCGGCTCAAGAAGCTGACGGCGGAGGCGAAGGGCGCCATCCGCTCCAGCGTCATTCCGCGGGGGAACAAGTATGCCGCCATGCGGGCGAAGCGGTTCGGAAACCATTCCTGCACGGTGAACGAAGTCTGGCACGGCATCACGCAGCTGTTCGCGATTGAACGGATTGCGGAAGAGGAGCCGGCGGCGCTTTCGGCGCGGTTTTCGCAGATTTCGGCGGTGCTGCGGGATTCCGGCGCCGTCATCCATCTGACGGCTGACGGCGAGACGATGCGCCGCCTTGAACCGCTTGTGGATGCGGCGGTCCGACAGGCGGATCTGCGCGTTCCGAAGCCTCGTTCCGCCGCGTCCGAGCATGACTTTTCGGCGCTGGTGCGCCTGCCCGGAGAAGCCGGACAGGAAGCGCATGAGGCGTTCGCCGCCTCGACGCAGGTGGGATTTGCGGCGGCGTCGCTGCCGTGCGCGCGGTTCGGCTCGCCGGAAAGCGCCGCCGAGCTTGTGTACGCCCACTGGATTTCCGGCACGGCGCTCTGGGAGAAGATCAGGACGACCGGCGGCGCGTACGGAGCATCCGCCGTCTGCGCCCTGATTCCAGGACTGTTTGTGTTTTCGTCCTATCGGGATCCGGCGCCAGAACAATCCCTGTCCGTTCTGGACGATGTCCTTGCTGAATCTGCGGCGGCGCTTTTGGAGCCAGAGGAATGCGCCCGGCTGGTTGCAGGAACGTACGGCGAGGAAGTGCAGCCGAATTCCCCGTCCGGGCGCGGAAACGTCGGCTTTGTGCGGACGCTCTGCTGCATTTCTGACGCGGAGCGGAGCGCGCTGCTGCGCAACCTGCTCGCGGTGACTCCTGAGGCGGTCCGTGCGGCGGCGGAACGGATTTCTGCGGCGGCGCGCGGGCGGCGGAGCGCCGTCATTTCCGACAATTCTTTAAAAAGCGCTGGCACTATTGTAAAATTGCCATTATAATAGAAGCACTACAGGTGTTGTGGGGAACAAATTATGGATAAGAAACTCAAGCAGTGTATCGATATGCTCCGTCAGCTGGTTTCCGACGTGCAGGGCGCTCCGTATCCGGGCGATATTATGAAGTCTGAGTTGTACACCATTTGGTATGAGCATGCGCAGCGCGCGGCCGGAGACTGCTTTGAATTTTTGTCGGAGAATTATCCAGAAGAAGCGAAGGGCGTTGAAAAGAAGATCGACAAGCTGTTCAAATAATTGATATTGAAATTTCTTAAGAAGACCTGTTTTCCTGCCGAAAACTGGAAGAGAGGGTGAAAGGGGATTTTTAAGAATGGGCGTTTCCAAAAAAAGCATCCGGGCGAACAGGCACCAGCTTGACGGTTCTCTGAAAAAGAGCGGAGTCAATCTGTGGCGCTTTGTCTTCAACGGAATTG
>CAMWPF010000118.1 GCA_947176045.1 uncultured Treponema sp.
GTCGTATACCAATCCAATTGTATTTTTCAATGCCGGCGTCTGCTACGAGGACATCGGAGATTTTGATAGGGCGGAATCGTGCTACGCGCAGGCTGCTGGAAGTGCGGATTTTCTGATGGCTTCCCATGCGGAATTCAATCTTGGCCGTGTGCGGGAGGCGAATGGCAATGCCTCCGGCGCAGTTGCGGCATACCAGCATTTGTTTGACCGCGAGCCGGATTCCTCGTGGGGAAAGCTTGCGAAGACACGGTTGATTGCGCTTTCTTCCGCTGCGTCTGATGATGCTGAGTAGGCGTCGATTCTTTTTTTGAAATTCGGGGCAGTCCTGTATGCGGAGCGTATTCCAAATGGTTCTGACGGCAGGCTGCCTTTTCTTTTTTACGACGTGCGGGTTGGACAATTATTATTATATGTATGCGCCGGTTCGGACGTACAACGATCCGACATACATTTCTGAATACGACAAAAGTTATTTTGAATTCAGCACCAACGAGACCGGCATGAGGGAGTATGTGAATTCGGACGCGGAATTCGCATTCTTAGGAACGGCGGTGTACTATAAAATCTACAATAATTATTCGACGATGAACAGCCATGTGGCTTCCGTCAGCTCGCTCAGCACGTCCACAAACGAATCTGCCGCCGCGACGCGTGTCATAGAAACGTACAAGTACCAGCAGCTCGGCACTTCCAACGGAACAATTACGCCGCTGGTTCCGGCGACTGGCTCCGACCAGCGGGTGTACATCCGCCTTTCAAACTATCAAGAGACAATTTCGCCTAATTTTGCGGCACGGATTACGATTGACGGCGTGCCTGCCGACGGCAGCCTCCGTCCGCGCCGGGCGGGAAACCAGAACAAGCTGACATTTGATTTCGGACGGACGGACGATGATGAGGACAACGCCGTCCCGGAAGAAGGCGACGAGGATGTCGAATACGGAACGTTCTCTGATTCTGAGGACAAGGCGAAATGGTATATCAATATGTATGCCGTCGCTGTCGGAAGGGACACCACATACACGACTTATTACAGCAACGTTTTGTGGCTCGGAAATGTCACCATCAGCTCCAAGCTCGACGACAACTAGGTTCGCCTTGGCGCGCGGAGCGGGAATGCTTGCACAAACATTTTTTTTGCACTATAGTGAGAGGACGGCCCTTTAGCTCAGCTGGATAGAGCACTTGCCTTCTAAGCAAGTTGTCGACAGTTCGATTCTGCCAAGGGTCAAAGCCTGCCTTGCGCAGGCTTTTTTATTTGTGCGGGCGGCAGGCGCAGGACTTTCGGCGCATTTTCCTTGCGGCGCGGTTTTTCTCTTGTTATACTGGAGCGCATGAAACGAATTGCGATTGTTACCGGAGCAAGTTCCGGCATGGGGCGGGAATTTGCGCTTCAGATTCCCGAACTGGTGGAAATTGACGAAATCTGGCTGCTCGCGCGCCGAAAGAAGAAGCTGGACGAGCTTGCCGCCGTTCTGGAGGCCCGCCGGAAGGCTGGTTCCGCGGAAAAGAAAGCTCCGCACGCGCGCGCAATTGAAATCGATGTTTCAGGCCGCGCCGGCGTCATGCGGTTTGCGACGGTTTTGGAATGCGAGCGCGTCCTTGATGAAAAATTCGGCGGCTTTGAAATCGTCATGCTGGTGAACAACGCAGGATTTGGAACATACGGCACATTCGAGGAGACTGACATCCAGCGGGAGATGGACATGATCGACTTGAACTGCACGGCGCTCGTTGGAATCTGCGGGTACGCGCTTTCATATATGCAGTACGGTGCGACCATCATCAATACGGCGAGCCTTGCGGCGTTCCTTCCGTTGGGAAATTTCGCCGTGTATGCCGCCACCAAGTCGTTCGTCTTGAGCTTTTCCGTCGCGCTGGCGGCGGAGCTTTCCGGGCGCGGAATCACAGTCTGCGCGCTCTGTCCCGGTCCGGTAAGCACGGAATTTGCGGCAGTGGCATCAAACGGCGCGCGCAAGAACGTCCTTCACGGGCTGTCCGCGGAAAAAGTCGTGCGGCACGGACTGCGCCGCGCGCTCCGGGGAAAGCCGGTCGCAATCATGGCGGTGAAATGGAAGTGCAAGGCGTTCGCAAGCCGGTTCGTGGGGCGGTTTTTCGGCGCCCTGTTTACGTTCCGGCATTGCAAGCGTCCCTGCCGCCATTGACGGCGCGCCTATTTCACGACAAAGTTGACGAGCTTTTCTGGAACGACGACCGTTTTGACGACGGTCTTGCCCTCGAGGAATTTCGCGACGCCGTCCGCCTGCCGTGCGGCGGCTTCAAGCGCTTCCTTCGTCGTTCCGTTTTCAGCGGTGAATTTGCCGCGCAGCTTTCCGTTCACCATGACGACGACCGTCTTTGTGTCCGATTTGAGGTACTCCTCGCTGAACGTCGGCCACGGCTCGTAGGCGAGCGACTCCGTGTGTCCGAGCTTCTGCCACAGCTCCTCGCCGAGGTGCGGCGCGTATGCCGAAAGCATCTTCACAAAGTCGCTCCAGACGGCGCGCGGAACGCGTTCCAGCTTCGCAACTTCATTGATGAAGATCATCATCTGGCTGATCGCCGTGTTGAAGTCCAGCTGCTCCGTGTCCTTCGTAACTTTTTTGACAGTCTGGGCGAACGTCTTCCGCAGCGAGGCGAGCGATTCGTCCTCCAGCGCGCCGGTGATGTCGATGTCGGAAAGCGGCTTTTCGCTGACGTTCCAGACTTTTTCGAGGAAGCGGTGGATGCCGATGATTCCCTGCGTGTTCCACGGCTTGCTCATCGTGAGCGGCCCCATGAACATTTCGTACAGCCGCACGGAATCGGCGCCGTAGCGCTTGATTTCCTCGTCGGGATTGACGACGTTCTTGAGCGACTTTGACATTTTGGCGACAATCTGCTCCAGCCTTTCGCCGGTCGCCTTTTCATACTGCGCGCCGTCGGCGCGGTGCTCAACCTCGTCGGCCGGAACGAGCGTCTTGTTGGCGCGCTGGAATGCGAAGGACGTAATCATGCCTTGGTTGACGAGGCGCTGGAACGGCTCCGGCGTGTTGACGATTCCGCAGTCGTAGAGTACTTTGTGCCAGAAGCGGGCGTAGAGCAGGTGGAGGACGGCGTGCTCCGCGCCGCCGACGTACAAGTCCACCGGCATCCAGTACTTGATTTTGTCGCCGCCGGCAAGCGCTTCCGCGTTGTTGGGATCAAGGTAGCGCAGGTAGTACCAGCAGGAGCCGGCCCACTGCGGCATGGTGTTCGTTTCGCGCTTCGCGGCGCCGCCGCACTGCGGGCAGGTGCAGTTGACCCAGCTGTCGATGCCGGCGAGCGGGCTTTCCCCTGTTCCTGTCGGCTGGTACGTCGCGACGTCCGGCAGCTCTAGCGGAAGCTCGCTTTCGGGAACGGGGACGGTGCCGCAGTTCGGGCAGTGGACGAGCGGAATCGGCTCGCCCCAGTAGCGCTGGCGGCTGAAAATCCAGTCGCGCAGCTTGTAGTTCACGGCCTCCCTGCCGATTCCCTTTTCGGAAAGCCATGAAATCATCGCGCTGATTGCCTCGCGGGTCGGAAGCCCGGTCAGATGCCCGCTGTTGACGGCATAGCCGTCGGCGTGCGTGCATTGCTCCGCGGCGGCGAAAATGCCGGGGTGCGCGTCGGCGAGCTTCTTGTATTCGTCGGGATTGGCGGCGGCGCTCCGCAGGATTTCCGCGCCCTTCGCCTCGTCCCCTCCGCCGAGCGCCGCGACTTCTTCCTTCGAGGCGACGACTTTGACGATCGGCAGATCGAATTTCTTGGCGAACTCCCAGTCGCGCTCGTCGTGCGCGGCGACCGCCATGATTGCGCCCGTGCCGTAGGAAGTCAGCACGTAGTCGGAAATCCAGATGGGGATGACGCGCCCGTTGACCGGATTGACGGCGAAGCTTCCGGTGAAGACGCCGGTCTTGTCCTTCGCAAGGTCGGTGCGCTCAAGGTCGGATTTTTTCGCCGCGGCGTCGATGTAGGCGGCCACGGCGTCCGCCTGCTCCGGCGCCGCAAGCTTCTTCACCAGCGGATGTTCGGGCGAGACGACCATGTAGGTCGCGCCGAACAGCGTGTCCGCGCGCGTCGTGTAGACGGTCAGCGCGTCTCCCGTCGGCGTTCCGTCCGCTCCGGCGACTGCGAAGCTGACTTCCGCGCCGGTCGAGCGGCCGATCCAGTTGCGCTGCATGAGCTTGACGGATTCCGGCCAGTCCAAGCCGTCCAAATCCGCAAGGAGGCGGTCCGCATACGCCGTGATTTTAAGCACCCACTGGCGGATTGCCTTGCGGGTAACCGGCTCGCCGCACCGCTCGCAGCGCCCTTCCTTGACCTCCTCGTTGGCAAGCCCCGTCCGGCAGCTGGGGCACCAGTTGATGGGCGTGCTGCTTTCGTAGGCGAGCCCCCTCTTGTAGAGCTGGAGGAAGATCCACTGCGTCCATTTGTAGTAGTCCGGCGTGCAGGTCTTGATTTCCCGCTCCCAGTCGTAGCTGAAGCCGAGCGCCTTGATCTGCTCCGTGAAGTGCGCGATGTTCGCGAACGTCGTCTCCTTCGGATGCGTGCCGGTCTTGATGGCGTAGTTTTCCGCGGGCAGCCCGAACGCGTCGTAGCCCATCGGATGCAGGACGTTGAAGCCGTTCATGCGCAGATAGCGGCAGTAGATGTCGGTCGCCGTGTAGCCCTCGGGATGTCCCACGTGCAGCCCCTGCGCGGACGGATACGGAAACATATCGAGGACGTAGCGGCGCTTCTCCTTCGGCACGGACGGATCTTCAGCCGTGCGGAACGTCTTATGTTCTTCCCAATACTTCTGCCATTTCGGTTCAATCGTTTCAAACGGATATTTCGACATCGTTCAGCCCCAAAAAAGAAATGATGCCCGCGCGGAAGGCGGCGGACGCGTCCATTATATTGAAAACAGCGTTTAAAATCCACTGCCCGCGCCGGAGGCGCTTTGGACGGATCCGCCTTGCAGTTCGGACGGAACGCGGACGGCTGCGTTCCGGGCTTGCGCGGCTTCCCTCCGGTCGGTGCGCACGGAGGAACGGAGCGGCGGAAGCAGCCGCTCCACGCGGCGGGCGCCTTGCCTGGACGGGCGGCCGTGCCGTGCGCACGCGCGCTTCGCGCGCCCGCTCCAGTCCGGCGTAGGCGCATCCTCCGGCCTGCTCCGCAGGCCGTACCGCCGCCGCGCCGGAAGGGAATTGAAAGTTCCGCAGTCCTGCTGTATACTATACGCCTATGGGAAAGGAAGGGGAAGCGCGGCCGGCGGCGAAGCCGTCCGCCGCACAAGCGGAATCCGCGCCGGTGAAGAAGGCGGCTCCGGCGCAGAAGGCAGAAAAAGCGAAGGCGGCGCAGGCGGAATCAGCGCCGCAGTCTGCCGCACGGACGGCGGCGTCAAAAAAGGCGGCATCTCCAGCTCCGGCGGAAAAGCCTGCTTCGGCACGGCCATCGCCTGCAAAGAAAGCGGCGGCAAAATCTGCCGCCGCTCCCCGCGCGGCATCTCCGGCAAAAACCGGCGCCGCAAAGGCGGCGCCGGCCGTCTACGACGAGGACAGCATCCAGCATCTGGAAGGGCTGGAG
>CAMWPF010000119.1 GCA_947176045.1 uncultured Treponema sp.
GGACATATGCGTTATATATGGCGGCAGACAACAATCTTGAAAGATTTGCTTTAAAAAATATAAGGGAAATAAAAGAAAATCTAGGCGATAAAAAAATAAATTTCATCGTTTTATTGGATAGAACCAATGGCTATGATAAAACAGAAGGAAATTGGACAGATACTAAAATCCTGGAATTGCATGCTGATACAGAAATCAATAATGACGTAGTGATAGAACTTGGAGAAAAAGACACCTCAGATATTTCAACTTTAAGTGAATTTTTGGAATTAGCAACTACCTATTATCCATCAAACAATTTCGCTTTAAATGTGTGGAGCCATGGATTTGGGGTTTATCCAGACTGCAAGATATATAATGGCGCAAGGTCGCTCATGCAAGATTATACAACAGGATACTCAGATGACTGTTCTTTTTCCATCATTGCTTTTGCAAATGCAATAAAGAAATTTAATGAAATTCAAAATAAAAAAATCAATATACTGCAATTTGATTGCTGCCTTATGCAAATGATAGAAATTTTATGGCAGTTGAAAGATTGCGCAGACTTCATCATCGGCTCCGAAGCAGAATTGCCAGGAACCGGCAGCAATTATGCAACTCTTTACAAAAACCTTACAAGCAATTCAACAGTAAAAAACTGCGCTTATGCCATCATAAAAGATTTTGAAGAAAAATACAAAAACACTGTGGTTTCTTGTACATATTCCGTTGCCGATATGGATAAATTTAGAACTTTTGCTGATTTATTTCAAAATTTCTTGGATGAAATCTTCAACAGCACAAGCATTGATTTCGCGCTTATAAAAAACGACAGAAAAAATGTATACAATTATGATTCTCATTTCATTGAATATGTTGATTTAAAATCTTTTTTCTCTATTTTTAGAAAACATATTTCAGACCATCCGTATACAGAAGAAATTTTTTCACAACTTATACAAAAGTATGATGAATTTATTTTTGCCTCCTGTATAACTAATTCTTATTCAGAAAAAGCAAGCGGCGTTGGAATAAATATTCCACATACTGAAAAACAGTATTCATACTACAATCAAAATGCCGACGACTATCTTGATATATACAAAGATACAGCTTTAGGCTCAATCATTGAAAAAATCGTTTTGGCAGGATGATGATTCCCGCCGGACGCCATGAAAAACGCCGCGAATCACCGCGAACCCCTTTAAAAAAAACGCCGTTGACTGTATATTTAATCCATGGCTTTCACTATCGACAGAAAAAAGCTGCTGCCGTGCCTGCTTGCGGCGCTCGTCATCGCCGCCGACCAAATCACCAAGGCGCTCGTCGTCCGGTACATTCCGCCATTTTCAATCGGAGCGCAGTTCTTCGGAGACTTCCTGCGGATCGTACACGTCTCCAACACCGGCGTCGCGTTCAGCATGGGCGACTCCATGCCGGCGGCGCTGCGGCGGCTGTTCTTCGCGGTCGTTCCGCTGGCCGTCATCATCCTCGTCATCGTCGTTTACTTTCGGAACAACACGTTCACCGCGCTCCAGCGCTGGGCTGTCTGCGGCATCATCGGCGGCGGCATCGGAAACCTCATCGACCGCTTCTTCCGCAGCGCAGGCGTCGTCGACTTCATCGACGTGAAATTCTTCGGCATCTTCGGACTGAACCGCTGGCCGACGTTCAACGTCGCGGATTCCGCCGTCGTCGTCTGCGGAATCCTGCTCGCCGCCTCCTTCCTTCTGTCAGTCCGAACGGAAGCCGCCCGGAATTCTCCAACTGAATCATAATATATAAATGAAGGAAATAATTGAAAAATGAAGCGAATTGGAATCATCGGGGCGATGGACATGGAAATCGCCATCCTGCGCGACAAGATGAAGAAGTCCGGTGGCGCAAGGGAGATTGAGGCGGGAGGCTTCACCTTTTACGAAGGCTCCGTCAACGGAACCAGCGCCGTCATAGTGAAAAGCGGCGTCGGCAAGGTGAATGCGGCGCTGTGCGCGCAGCTGCTCATCACGCAGTTCAAGCCGGACGCCGTCGTCAACACGGGAGTCGCCGGCGCGCTGTCTCCGGGGCTTGGAATCTTCGACATCGTCGTCTCCACCGACGCCGTATACCACGACATGGACGCCTCCGTGTTCGGCTACAAGCCGACTGAAATTCCGCAGATGAAGATTTCCGCATTTCCCGCAGACAAGGCGCTCATCGAAACCGCCGAGCGCGCGTTCGCCGTCTCGTCCGGCAGGCTGGAGCATAAAATCATGCGCGGACGGATTGCGACCGGCGACCAGTTCGTTGCGAGCGCCGACGTCAAAAAGCGGATTATAGAAAACTGCGCGCCGGCGTGCGTGGAAATGGAAGGCGCGGGAATCGCACACTGCTGCTTTTTGAACAACGTTCCGTTCGTAATCCTGCGCTGCCTCTCCGACATGGCGGACGCAAGCGTCAGCACGACGTACAAGTTCAACGAAAAAAGCGCCGCGGAGGAAAGCGCGTCCGTCATCATCGGAATGCTCAGCATCCTTGCGGAACAGAAGGAATCCTAAAGCAAGGAGGACGGATCTTCATGGAAAAGAAATACGTGGAAGGCATTGAAAAAAACAGATGGAGCTGCTTCAAATAAGGGCGGACGCGCGCGGCGCGCCATCCGCCGCGCTGCATATTGCAAGGAGATGACATGGACTTCCTAAAAAAAATGAAGGAAACGATGACGTCCGTTCTGCCGGTCATGCTCATCGTGCTTGTTCTTGGATTCACGGCGGCTCCGCTCAGTCCGCAAACAATCATCCGTTTCATCATCGGCGGACTTCTGCTGATTGTCGGACTGACAATCTTCCTGCTCGGCGTGGAAATCGGAATCCAGCCGATCGGCGAAATGAGCGGCGCCGCCCTCACAAGCAGGCGCAGCCTGCCGCTGCTTCTGGGCGTCGCGTTCATCATCGGCTTTCTGGTAACCGTCGCGGAGCCGGACATCCAAGTGTTCGGCGACCAGATCCATTCCGCATTCCACGCAGTCAACAAGCTGCACCTCATCGGCATGATTGCCGCCGGCGTCGGACTGTTCCTGATGCTGGCGCTCATGCGCACGATGCTGAATTTTTCCATTAAAATCACGCTGCTCGTCTGCTATGTCTTGATTTTCGCGCTCACCTGCTTCGCGCCGAAAGAATTCATCGGCATCGCCTTTGATTCCGGCGGCGCGACAACCGGCCCGATGACCGTTCCGTTCATTCTGGCGCTCGGCGTCGGCGTCTCATCCGTGCGCGCCGCCCGCTGCAAGGACGGAAGCTGCCAGGAAGAAAACAGCTTCGGCTTCACCGGCGTCACGTCCGTCGGCCCGGTCATGGCGGTCTTGATATACGGCATCCTCCTGAAGTCCGGCGGCGCGCTGGAAGCTGCGGCCGTCCAAAGCGGCGGCGCGGCGGACGGCGGCGGACTGGGAATCTTCATCCGGCTGCTTCCGTCCGTGCTGGAAGAATCGCTGCTTTCCATCGCGCCGCTCGCAGTGCTGCTTGCAGTATTCCAGCTGCTCCTGCTGAAAATGCCGCCCCGGCAGGTCATCCGCATGGCGTTCGGCCTGCTGTGGAGCTTCATCGGACTGACGCTCTTCCTCGTCGGAGTCAACGGCGGATTCATGCAGGCCGGCCGGGAAGTCGGCGTCATCCTCGGCACCAAGGCGGCGGAGCTGGGCGGCGGATGGTCGTTCCTGCTGATTGCGACCGGACTGTGCATGGGAGCAATCGTCGTCTGCGCAGAACCCGCCGTCTGGGTCCTCACGGAGCAGGTGGAATCGCTGTCCCGCGGCGCAATCAAGCGCAAGCTGATGCTGGTGTTTCTTTCCATCGGCTCCGCCGTCGCCATCGGGCTTGCGATGCTCCGCGTCCTGTACGGATTCAGCCTCATGCGCATCCTCGTGCCGGGGTACGCCTTCGCGATGATCCTCATGCTGTTCTGTCCGAACCTGTTCACGGCGCTCGCATTCGATTCCGGCGGCGTCGCATCCGGGCCGATCACATCGACGTTCGTGCTTGCCTTTACGCTCGGCGCATCCCACGCGTGCAGCGGAAATTCAGACGCGTTCGGCGTGATTGCGCTTGTCGCCATGACGCCGCTGATCGCAATTCAAATTCTCGGAATCCTGTACGACTTCAGAAAGAAAGCCATAAACAGGCGGATGGAACTTTTGGAACAATGGAGGTGAAATCACAATGTCCTCGTACCATTTGATTGTCAGCATTGTGCCGCGCAATTCCGGCAGCGAGCTTTCCAAAGCCGCGGCAGAAGCGGGCGCAGGCGGCGGAACTATTTTCATGGGGCGCGGAACTGCGTCCAATTCCATCTTGCAGATGCTCGGATTCGGGGATTCGTCAAAGGATGTCGTCATGGTCCTCACCGACGCCGCAAAGACGGTTGAAATCCAGAACGCCATGATTCGTTCCGTCGAAGAAAGAAGGCAGCCGTTCGGCATTTTGTTCCAAACCGACGTTTCCAAATTCATCAAAAACGGTCTTGTTGCCGGGGAGTACGATTCTATGAATGAACAGACGACGCACCAGCTGATTACGGTGATTGTAAACCACGGATATGCAGAGGATGCGATGGCGGCCGCCAGAAAAGCCGGAGCGGGCGGCGGAACCATCATCAACGCCCGCGGAACGGCCCGCGACGGCGACGAACAATTCTTCGGCATGGAGATTGTGCCGGAAAAGGACATGATTCTGATTCTTGCCGAAACTGAAAAGGCCGACGCAATCCTTGAAGCAATCAGAACGCTGCCGTTCCTCGAACAGCCGGGCAGCGGCATCGCCTTCTGCTCGCCGGCGGCGGCGTTCACCGTGCTTGGAAGCAAAAAGTAAGTGGACGCAAAGGACATTCTGCTCCACACGCTGTCGCATCCGGCAAGCGCAGACGGATTCGTCTCCGGACAGGAGCTTGCCGACCGATGCGGCGTCTCGCGGACGAGCGTCTGGAAATATGTGGAGGTGCTCCGGCGCCAAGGCGCCTTGATAGAGGCTGTAACAAACCGCGGATACCGGCTCGCCGGCGGAAACTTGTTCACCAAGGATTCCATCGCGCTGCTGCTGCCGAAAGACAGCGGCGTCCGCATTCATTTTTTCCCGGAAATCGACTCCACCAACACGGAGGCAAAGCGCCGCCTCTCGGACTGCGCGCCGGAAGCGCTGCATAAAGCCGTTTTTGTTGCCGCAGCGCAGACTGCCGGACGCGGCAGGATGGGGCGCGCGTTCCATTCCCCGGAAGGCGGCGGCGTCTATCTGTCCATCGTCTATGCGTCCGCGCCCATCACGCAGCCGGCGCGCCTCACCGCGACAGCCGCGGTCGGAGTGTGCCGCGCCCTTCAAGCAGTTTATTCCGCCAATGCGAAAATCAAATGGGTAAACGACGTGTTCGTCAACGGAAAGAAAGTCTGCGGCATCCTCACAGAAGGCACGACCAATTTTGAAAAGGGACGGATTGATGCGGCCGTCATCGGAATCGTCGTGAACATCGTCTGGACCCGCCGCCGCTCGCCGGAACTTTAAAA
>CAMWPF010000120.1 GCA_947176045.1 uncultured Treponema sp.
GGAACGCCGCCTCGATGAGCGCGTCCGCCTCCAGCGACTGGTAGATTTCCTCCGCCTGCGCGACGGTTCCGCGCAGGACGGGATGGCGCGGCGAAAACAGCACGCAGCAGTCCTCGTAGGGAAGGATCGACGTTTCGAAGGTTCCGATGAAATTCGCCGTCTCCACAATTTCCTCCTTGTCCATGCCGACAAGCGGGCGGAGCAGGGGATAGGCCGCAAAATGCTCCGTGACGTTCATGTTCTCTATCGTCTGGCTTGCGACCTGCCCGAGGCTTTCCCCCGTGATGATGCAGTCCGCATGGACGCGGTGCGCGAGCAGGTTCGCCGCCTTCATCATGCACACGCGCAGCATGAGCGTCGTCCAGTCCGGCGGTGCCTTTTCCTTGATCCTCATCTGCACGTCGGTGAACGGAATGATGTTCAGGTATGTGCTTGTTCCGAATTCCGACAGCTTTTTTGCGAGCGTCTCGACCTTCTGCTGCGCTTCGGGCGACGTGTACGGATAGGAATGGAAGTACGCGCATTCCACCTTCATGCCGCGGCGCATCATGCGCCAGCCGGCGACCGGAGAGTCCAAGCCGCCTGAAAGCAGCAGCAGCCCCTTTCCGCTGCATCCGGCGGGAAGCCCGCGGCAGGATTTCTCCGCATTGCTGTACACATAGCAGCGTTCGCGCACCTCTACGAAGATCTTCACGTCGGGATGCCGCACGTCGACTTCCATAAGCCCCGAGTCGAAGACGGGGGACGCGCCCTCGCAGGCGATTTGATATGAATTGAGCGGAAACTGCTTGTCCTCGCGCCGGGCCTCGATTTTGAACGTGCGCGCGCCGCGCGCCGCCGCATATTCCGCCTCGCGGCGCACCGCCTGCTGGATTTCTTCGATCGTCTTTCCGCAGGCCGTGGCCTTCGCCCAGCCGGTGATGCCGAGGAGGTGCCGGAGCGCGTCCTCCACGTCGGCGCATTCGCCGTCGGCGCATTCGATGTACAGCCGCCCGGCGTGAAGCGTTGCGCGCGCGCCGCCCGCCTTCAGCCGGAGCCGTATGTTCTTGAGGAGCAGTCGTTCGAATTCATGGAGGTTGGAGCCTTTGAGCGTCAGCTCGCCGAGTTTTGCAAGATACGTAGCCATGCCCGGATTCTAGCATTATGGCGTGAAAATAACAATCGGCTTGGAGTGGAGGGACGCCTGGGGAGGAAGTCCGGCGTTTCGGCTTCGGAGGCGTCCGGGCTTCCTGTCATGGCCTTCCGGCCGTCTCCGCGCCGCGCGCTCCGAATTCCCGCTGCCGTCCGCGCACTGCCTGAATGAGTCCGTTTCCCTGCTCCAGCTGGTTGATGAGGTCCCAGTGCCAGTCCAAATCTTCAGGCGGAAACAGCGGCGGCGGAGGCGGCCTGCGCCGGGCGTTCGCTTCGGCGACGATGGCGAGCAGCGATTCCGCGTCGTCCTTGTCCGCACGGCGGAGGTACGGCGCTCCGATTCCGCAAATCCGCCCGCCTGCATCAAGCGTGCATTCTTCTGGAAGCGATGCGAATTTCTCCACGTTCCTGATATGGGCGCTCCTGCCGTTCGCGCAGGTGAACGTGGCGCCGCCGCTTCTGATGTGCTTGTTCACCGTGAACAGGCTGCTTCCGTCCGTGAAGGCTGCGGCCGCCTCCCCGTCGAATTCCATGTCCGTGCGCCAGAACCGCAGCTTGTACGCGGCGCCTTCCAGAATGTACCAGGAGATGATGTCCTCGCGCCGCCGCCTGCCGGAGATGCGCAGCGAGTCGGCGCAGTTCAAGCCCTGCCAGTAGCCGGAAATCGCACCGCCTGCGGACTCGGGCTGCGAGCTCTCCTGCGGATAGTGTATGAGGAAGGAGAGGAACAGCGCGCCGTCAATGACGGCGACGGGAATCCTCGCCGTTTCGGCTCCGCCGTAGCGGAGCGAAAGCTCCCATGCGGGGACGCCCTCGGCAATCTGCTCGTAGCTGACGTTGATGGAGGCGGGCGCGGGCGCCGTTGCGGCGTTCGCCGAGCGCGGCTGGAGGCTGGAGGATTCTGCTGGCTCCGCGGCGCGGTCGTAGTACCAGCCGTAGTACAGCTTGAGGATGACGGAAAGCTGGTCCTGCTCTCCGAACAGCACGATGCGGTCGGCTCCCTGCCAGATTCCGGCAAGTTCTGGCGGCGGCAGCGCGGCGGCGGCAGCGGACAGAAAGGCCGCCGCTGCCGCCAGAAGAATCTGTTTTCCCATAGTTTGATTATCGGCATGAATTCCGCCATGATGAAGCGCGCCGCCGCCTGCCGGAACGTGAAAATGAAAAAAGTTGCCTTATGCAAACTTTTTTCGGAGATGCCTATTGACAAAAGCCTTTGGTTAGCGTAGTATAACTTTGACGGTTGGTTTTTCGTGCGCGCAAGCGGACAAGGAGGCTGAGATGCCGTTGTCGATGTGTGGAAATGGTGCGGTGTGCACCGTAAAGAAAGTCGGCGGAAATTCCGCCGTCCGGCAGCACTTGAACAATCTGGGGTTCAATGTCGGGACGCCTGTGACGGTCGTTTCCACGTTGGACGGAAACCTCATCGTCCGTGTCAGGGACGCCCGGGTTGCGATCGACCGCATGATGGCGAACCGCATCCTTGTTTGACGCGGCGCCGTCCGCAAGCCGCCTGCTTGATTTTTCCTTGCTTTTTAGAAATTCTCCTTGAATTGCCGGACGGCGCTTTGACGGCGGCGCGGAATGCCTTTGCCTGCGGCAGGGGCATCCTTCCGGCGTGCGCTTGCTTTGCAGGAATTTATTTAGAGGAACAGGAGTTCACGATGAAGACTTTGAAGGATGCCGCGGTCGGCGAGACGCTTACCGTCCGGCGGCTGAACGGAGAGGGGGCGCTCAAGCGCCGCCTGATGGACATGGGCTTTACCAGCGGGTGCTCGTTCTACGTCCGCAAGGTTGCGCCTTTGGGGGATCCGGTGGAAATCACAATCCGCGGGTATGAGCTGAGCGTCCGCAAGAACGATGCGGAATGCATTGAGGTGGAATGATGGCTGCGATGAAAATTGCCCTTGCGGGAAATCCGAACTGCGGAAAGACGACGATGTTCAATGCGCTGACCGGCGCGAACCAATATGTCGGCAACTGGCCGGGCGTCACGGTGGAGAAGGTCGAGGGAAGGCTCAAGGGAGCCTCCGACGTCGTCGTGACAGACCTTCCGGGAATCTACTCGCTCTCCCCGTACACGCCGGAGGAGGTGGTGAGCCGCGACTATCTTGCAGGCTCCGAGCCGAGCGCCGTCCTCAACATTGTGGACGCCTCGAACATCGAGCGCAACCTGTATCTGACGACGCAGATTATGGAGCTGGGAAAGCCGGTCGTCCTCGCGCTGAACATGATGGACGTCCTCAAGAAGCGGGGCGACAAGATAGATTCGAAGAAGCTCGCCGGGGCGCTCGGCTGCACGGTCGTCGAGACGAGCGCGCTCCGCGGCGCGGGCGTTGCGGAGGCTGCCGCGGCGGCGGTTTCCGCGGCGCGCGGCGGAGCTGCCGCTCCGGCGGCGGCTGCGTTCTCGGCCGACGTGGAGGAGGCGATTTCCGCTATGGGCGCGCTTGTTCCTGCGGACGTTCCCGCGCAGCTCCGGCGCTGGTACGCCATCAAGCTCTTGGAGCGCGATCCGGTCGTCCTGAAGAAGCTGTCGTTGGACGGGGAGTCCGCGCGGAAGGCGGAGGATGTCGCCAAGGCGCTGGAGGAGGCGCGCGGCGACGATGCCGAGTCCATCATCACGAACGAGCGCTACGAATTCATCACGGCGCTTTTGAAGGGGTGCGTCGTCAAAAAGTCCGCGGGGGCGCTTTCCACGACGGACAAAATCGACCGCATCGTCACGAACCGCTGGCTCGCCCTGCCGATTTTTGCGGCGGTCATGTTCCTCGTATATTTTGTCTCGGTGACGACTGTCGGAGCGTATGTGACTGACTGGACGAACGACGGACTGTTCGGCGACGGCTGGCATCTGTTCGGAATCGGATCGGGCGCGTACGACGACGCAATCACCGAATATGCTGCGGAAAACCTCTGGACGGAGGACTTCGTCGGAGAGGTGCAGGCTGCAGCCGACGCCGGCGTCGTCGGAGCGGACGAGCTGCTGGGCGCCGTCGGGGACGGGGATTTCGGCAGCTTTGACGAGGCGTACGGGCTGTACGGCGACGCGCTTGCGGAAGCGGGGTTCGACCTTTCCGAGGCGTATGATGCCGCAATGGAGGCGGACGGCGTGCCGGACACAGCTGAATTCGGCGTCTGGATTCCAGGAATTCCTGCGTTGATTGAGGCGGGTCTGGATGCTGTCGGCTGCGCGGAATGGCTCAAGGGTCTGATTCTGGACGGCATTGTCGGCGGCGTGGGCGCAGTCCTCGGCTTTGTGCCGCAGATGCTCGTCCTGTTCATCTTCCTTGCGTTCCTGGAGTCCTGCGGCTATATGGCGCGCATCGCGTTCATTATGGACCGGATCTTCCGCCGGTTCGGACTTTCCGGAAAGTCGTTCATTCCGATCCTCATCGGAACGGGGTGCGGCGTGCCGGGCGTCATGGCGTCGCGGACGATTGAAAGCCCTGCCGACCGCCGCATGACGGTCATGACGACGACGTTCATTCCGTGCGGCGCGAAGATGCCGATTATCGCGCTGATTGCGTCGGCGCTGTTCGGCGGCGCGGCGTGGGTCGCTCCGAGCGCCTACTTTTTGGGCGTCGCTGCGATCATTATCTCCGGCATCATGCTCAAGAAGACCAAGCCGTTCGCGGGCGAGCCGTCTCCGTTCGTCATGGAGCTTCCCGCCTACCACTGGCCGACTGTCGGGAACATCCTGCATTCTATGTGGGAGCGCGGATGGTCGTTCATCAAGCGCGCCGGAACCATCATCCTGGTGTCGTCCATCATCATCTGGGCAGGTTCCGTGTTCGGCATGACGGAAGGCGGCTTCGGCTTTGATCCAGACATGGAGCTTGAGTCCAGCATCCTCGGCTATATCGGGAGCGCTGTGAAATGGATTTTCGCTCCGTTGGGATTCGCGGACATCAAGGCGACGATTGCGACGGTCATGGGACTGGTTGCGAAGGAGGAGGTTGTCGGCGTGTTCGGCGTCCTCGACTTCGAGGGAATGACGAAGCTTGCCGGATACTCCTTCCTGATTTTCAACCTGCTCTGCGCGCCGTGCTTTGCCGCCATCGGCGCAATCCGCCGCGAAATGAACGACGGACGGTGGACGGCCTTTGCAATCGCCTACCAGTGCGTGTTCGCGTACATCGTCGCGCTGATTGTCTTCCAGTTCGGAAGGCTGTTCACAGTCGGATTCGGCGCCGGCACCGTGTTCGCGCTCCTTGCACTCGCGCTGATTGTCTATATGCTTGTCCGTCCGAACAAGTACGCGGCGAAGCCGCGCGCATGACGGGGGCGGCGCCCCGGTGACGTGGGGGGCGGGGGGGGCGGGTGGGGGGTTTTTCCCCCCGCCCGCGGCGTTTATGAAAGTACACGCCCGGCGGTGTGGGT
>CAMWPF010000121.1 GCA_947176045.1 uncultured Treponema sp.
CAGATTCCGTACTTCGCCTCAAAGTCGCCGAACAGCTCATGAAACCGCCGCCCCGAATATGTCAGCCCCGCGGAAGCCGAAAGCCCCGCACCCGCCCCGACAAGGACAGCGTCGGCGTTGCCGAGCGCCTCTTTCAGCCTGTCAATCTGCTGCGAGCAGCCGTGCGTAGATTGCATAGTCGTCCTCCTTGAACACGTTGAAAATCACTTTCAGCGGGCTGCCGGTTTGCCGCCTGTATTCGGCGACTGTCTGCACGGCAATCTGTGCGGCGCGTTCATTCGGAAAGCGGAATTCGCCGGTGGAAATGCAGCAGAACGCAAGGCTTTCAAGGACGTTTTTGTCGGCGAGCGAAAGGCACGAGCGGTAGCAGTCCGCAAGAAGCGATTCGTGCGCTTCCGCCAGCCTGCCGTGTACTATCGGGCCGACGGTGTGCAGGACGTGCCTGCACGGAAGGTTGTACGCCGCGGTGATTTTCGCCCGTCCCGCAGGCTCTTCTTCACCCTGCGTCCGCATGATTTCATCGCACTCAAGCCGCAGCTGGATTCCGGCGAACGTGTGGATTGCGTTGTCGATGCAGCCGTGGTTCGGGCAGAAGCAGCCGAGCAGCTGCGAGTTGGCGGCGTTCACAATTCCGCCACACCTGAGCGTGGTGATGTCGCCCCGCCACAGATACAGCCCGGGAGAAACCGGACGCAGGACCGCGATGTCCGTAATTCCCTTGAGCCGCAGCTCCTCCTGCAAGTATTCGTCCTGCACCCGGATGAATTCGCCGCCCGCCTCCCTCGGCGGACGCACGTTGAAAAGCGCGCGCAGCAGCCGCTTCTGCCCGCCACTGTCCGACGGGATTTCCGCCGCCTCATTCCGTTCCGCAAGCAAATAGTCAATCAAAAATGTCCGCCGCTCCGCCTGATTCATCGCCGGTGCCTCCTGTTTGAAATATGCCGTCCGCTGGCTGTCAATGGTGATTTTAGCGCTTATTTTTCTGTTGTCCAAGTCAGTACGAGCCGGGACAAACGGGGCTGGGAGATTTTGCGGGAGCCAGTTGCCGTTGCGGCAGTCTGTATGGGAAAGACTTGTTGTCCTAAAATTGATTCGCGAAAAACATACGATTACAAAACATCGTCCAGTTCATCAAAGGCTTCTATCTGATTCAAAAATCCGTATTCAATCCATGCGCTTCGTATGTCCTTGCTCCGTGTGCAACAGCTCGCATCCAATACTGGTAATCTGTGCCACCCTTTCCCACCTCATCACCGAAAAAGCGCAGAAAACCATCTGCTCCCGGCAGTAGCGGCAGAGAAAGTGAATGGGAGGGGCGGAGACGGACTGGTGGAATGCAGAGAGTTTTTATTGCGGATTTTCTGCATTCTTTTCCAGCTCAACATAGATTGCCTTGCCGGAAACGTTTTGCGCGGAAACTGGAACATAGATGCCGCTGACAATCATGCCGCCGGAACTTGTCTCTCCCATATTTTCTATGACGACACCATTTGCGCCGATTTTTGCCGCCTGATTTTTCAGTTCCGCGACCGCGTAATTCAGGCTGTCCTGTTCCGTCCACCCGGCATCGCTGGAAGCCGTTACAATCCCGATAGTTTCATATTGCGCAGGAAATTCTGTATAGATAACGACAGATTCCGCGCCGATGGCTTCGCGCTGTGTCCCGGTGATGAGATATGTTCCGCTGGCACAGCCTATAAGCATGAGCGGAATAAAAAGCGATAAAATAATGCGAAATTTTTTCATAAACAATCCTTTTCAAACTTAATTATACCGCAGTTTTCAGCAAAGGTCATCGTTCCGCTTGCTTTCGTTTTCTCTGCCTGATGACGGTGAATTGCTGTTTAGTTACGCAAATTTAATACGGCATGGTAAATCTGCACCGCGGGTAATTCTCGCAACCGTAGAATTTTCCGTTCCTGCTGTTCCGCAGTTTCAGTTCGCCGTTGCATCGGGGACAAATCAAGTTTTCTGTTTTCAATCGGCGTTCCGTAATATCCTGCTGTATGGCTCGGATATGTTGCTGCTGTGCGCCTTTTTCCGTAACCGCCTTTGATTCCAGCAGTTTTTTTATCCGCAAAACGTCATCGCTGGAAAGACATTTTTTTGTGCTTGCAGCCTTGATTGTACCGTTCAGCTCATTCCAGTAAATGACGGGAACGGACGACTTTATGTCTTTCAGCGTTGCGTTCCCTGCAAAAACAACAATCGAATAATACGCTGTCTGCGGAAAATCCGCGAGGATATTTTTGAGCGTATAAATATGGCTCCAGTTCTGCTTTATCGGATTTCTGAAGGGGTACTTTTCCTTAAAGATAACCTGCATCCAGTTTTCGGATTTTTCATTCCCGAAAATCCACCCCTTATAATACTTCGTCTCAATCACGAAAATGCCGTATTCGGACAGGACAAGATGGTCAATCTGCGAAGTTGCGCCGTTTGCATTCCGTATCAACATGTCATGCAGAGAAACATATTCAGAGCCGAGTGAAACCAGCGTTTTATGTACTTTATGCTCACCGAAAGAACCTTTGATTTTTGCACCGTTGTTTTTTATGAGAAAAATGAAAATGAAAGTGAAAACTATGATACTAGCATAAAAAATAATTACCATATCTTAATAGTATATCACAGTTTTCATCAAAAATCATCGAAGCGACTGCCTTTTCTTTCTCTGCCTGATGACAGTAAATTTCTGCTTTGTTACGCAAGTAAGAAAATCAGCAAGTTCTGCGGGGGAAACAACCTTATTTTCACTGATATTTATTTGCCAACTGTAATCAACATTGAAGTTTACATTCTGCCCTCGTATATGCGATGTAAATAGCCATATTGAAAAGTTGATAATTTGCTGTAAATGTCCAATGCAGTGAACGGAATTTTCATCTTCCTTTTTATATCCAAACGGACACTTCTGGCAAAGACTGGAATCCACCGGTGAAAGCACCGCTTGCCTTCCACGCAGTTCTATGTGCATCGGGCATTCAGAAACAATTCCGTTATGAACTGTTTTAATCATGCCGTTCGTGTCAATGAACTGCTTTTTATCAGCGAGGGCTTTTTCAGTAAACTGCTCGTCATACACTGGGCGGATATTCTTGATGTCATAAATTGCTTTTCTCACATCTTCTTTCGTCTCAAAAAGCAATTCTGACAAATTGATTTCAAACGTTGTCAGCCTGTGATTTTGAATCTTGGCAAGTTTCTCATCATCAACTGCATGGGAAACAAAAATCTCCACGGCGACTGGATTTCCGTTGTGCTCGGCATATACATCGGGAATGATGTCGCCCAGATTTTTTTCCTGCTCGACAAAATCAGCTTCAACAAATTTGATTCCGCCGTCCACAAATGCGGGAATGCGTTTTTCTTCCGCAATGATTTCCTTTGCCAAAAGGTGCAGAGCCGTCTGACTGCATTTGATGCTGTCGTTTCCGCTTGCATGCGCGAAGTGATGAGCCTTTATGCTTCCATTGTTTTTTGCAACGAGCGTGCCGCCGCATTCCTTGCACACGCAGCCGCAGTCTTTGCCGTTGGGAACATCGTCGATGAACACTGTTCTTCCGTATTTATTTGTTGCCGCCAGTATGTAGCGATTCTTTGTCATTTCTCCCCTCCCGTTTTTTCTGCCGGCATCATGTCTATGAGCGTTCCGTCGCATTCTGGATAGTGCTTGCACGCAATGTACGGCTCGCCGTCGTCAGGGGAAATGACGGCATTTGCCTCATTGTACAGATATTCTTTGCCGCAATGAATGCAATGCACTTTTGAATCCATGGCAATGCGTGGAAATGCCCGCGCGCCCCGCTCCAGTTCTGCGACCCGTGCCTCGCCGTACAGCACCGTCGGGGTCAGGACTTTGTAGTCAAGGTATGTGCCGCGGCAGGCAGGATAGTTTTTGCAGACTACCATTGTAAGGTGCTTTTCATTGTCCGCTATAACCTTTGACTTTTTAAAATCAAATACTTTCCGGCAGCGGGTGCAGAATACCGAAGAATCCGTCCTCAGGCTTCCAGAGGGATTGTGCTCATCATCGAACTGGCGCAATGCCTCGCTCCGTGCCTTTCCTTGCAGCACGGTGATTTTGTCAGCTGCAAAACTGGCGATTTCCTTTGCATCGTTAAGTCCGTAATAGTGCCGGGCATATTCAAGAACCGCTTCCGCTCCGTACTGCTCAACACCTGAAAACAGCAGGGCTTCTTCCCAGTCCTGCACGTTCTGCGCGTTCCTGAACCTGCGGAGAAGCAGTTCCGCAAGCGTCTGCTCTGTCTCCGTGGCGTGAATCAGGTCGTCCCATTTTTTGAATCCGGCCATCTTCGCAATCAGGTGCTGCGCCCGCGCAAGCTTGATGTCCTGCTCGTCCTTGTCGTCAAATTCATAGTAAAAGAACAGATCGCCCACATCGTAGAATTTCCAGTCATACTGGTACGAAATGAACCCGTCGCTCTCCACGGTCTTTGACTGGGTCTGCCAGTCCTTAAGGAAATTTTTGGCTTGCTTCCGAAAGAAATCAAGATGCATCGGGGTATAAGAGCTGCTTTCTCCATACAAGGTCAGAAGCAAAGACTGCGGAATCCTGATGATGAGGATGACTAAAATTGCAGTGCTTCACAAAAGACAACCTAGCAGAGGCTTTTTGCTTTCCCTTCGATGTAAGCGATGAATTTCTGCTCGCTGATTTTGTAGTGCGCGAGGACGGACCGGAACTGTTCGTCGTTCTTATTCTCACCGACATTCTTCTGTGCAAGCGTTGTGCCGCCGGGAATTCCATGACTTCTACAGCGCAAACCAATAGTTATATTTTATCTTATAAGCAATTTTGCTTGTTCGTTTTTTTATGAACTTTGCAGGAATTCCGCCTACGACGACAAATGGCTCTATGCTCTTTGTAACAATGCTTCCCGGCAAAATGACCGCCCCATCTCCAATTGTTACTCCCGGCATAATTATCGCATTTGAAAAAATAAAAACATTGTTCCCTATCACAACTGACGCGCCTTTGGTTTCAAAATTCGGAGAATCGATGTTATGTCCTAAAGTGTAAATTTTTACATTGTGCGCAATAGCCGTATTGTCTCCAATCTTTATTCCGCGCCTATTGTCCAAATAGCAGCCGAAGTTGACGGTAGAATTTCTCCCTAGTGCAAAATTCCCGATATGAAAAAACCGGCATTGCCTGTGAATTGAAGACGTTGCATGAACTCTTATTCCGAAAATCAAAAGCCAAAGATTGCGCAAAGGATATGGAAAAAAATCTTTTGTGAAATTTAACAATGCAACTATCAGGAATTTACATTGCAGTAAAATTGTTCTTAGTATTTTCATATTTTATCCTGACCTTTTATCAATTTTATAGACTGCAATATCAAAAATACTGTAAACCTGCTCATAAAGCGCATACATAAATTTTCTACGGTAAAATGCTTTAAGAATTTATTCTTTTTCCAGTGCGGGAATTTTTCATTCAGATATAAATAATTTTCTTGAACTAGATGTG
>CAMWPF010000122.1 GCA_947176045.1 uncultured Treponema sp.
CCGCTGAACTTCCTGCTCATGCACGCCATGGGTCCGAACGTCGCCGGCGTCATCGGCACGGCGATTGCGGCGGGCGTCTTCATATCGACGTACGGCCACTGATTTCTTTTGGCTGTGAACGGGGCGGCGCATTTTGCGCCGCCCTTTTTTATTTATGCGGCGTGGCAGTCCGCAGACTCTGCCTTTAATTCCTTGGATCCTGCAATCAGTGCGGAAGGGATGATTTGACAATTATGGTGCTTGCTGCCGATTTGAGAGGACTATCGCGCTAGGTACGACAAGCCCCATGTGGCAAATCCCGCAGGCGCGGGCGAAAACAATGAGTTGGAAAAAGAAGCAGGGCAAGCGCGGTTGCTGCTGAAGAAGCCGATGCAACGGCGATTTTAGCATATACCAACGGACGGAACGAGAATTTTCAATCATTCAAACTTGCTAGTTTTAATGATTGAAACTAGCAGTTTTTAACCATTAAAACTGGCTGTTTTGAATGACTGAAACTAGCAGGTTTTAATCATTGTAAATTGCAAGGGGAAATCAGCGAGCCAAGCAAGAAAGCCTGGCCCGGCGTGTAGTATCAGTCTGTTTTATTTGCGTACATAAGTGGCTGGTTCGCTGTATTGCGCAATGCCGAGCAGCTCAAAAATTCCGCCGATGGTGGTGAAATTGCATCCGCCTTCTTTTGCGCATTTGGGCAATTCTTTATCGAACCAGTCTCTTGTGAAACTTGACGTTTCCTGCAAAACGGTGTACGCCTTGTAGAATTCTGTAAAGGTGACTCCTTTCTCGTGTCCTCTGGGATACTTGTCCGGATCATTTGTTGGAATTCGGTAAATCAATGCCTCTTCACCCCTTCTCATTCCTAAACCCTTGATTGTAAAATCATTTTCTGATTCTGGTTTTGGAATGATTGTTCCGGCTGGCAATGATTTGATTTTCTGCGTCAATTCTTCTTTTGAAAGCATATTTTCTCCTCCAAAAATATTTATTTATACCGTAGGGGATGCGCTGTCAACGGCAGCGCGCGCCCCTACATGGGTTCCCTTGTTTTGTCTTATTGCGCGGCGTTCTGCGCGACGCGGATGCCTGACTCTGAGGATCGACGACCTAAACTATCGTAAGCATCATAAAAATAGCTCCGATAATAAATTGTGCAATATGTCTTGCTGTCACCAAAACTTCCTCCACGGTACACTTTCTTAGTATTTCCCTCATGCACGGGATTTGTCAATTCCCCGGTGCCGTAGCTTGCATAATAGTCGTAGCACCATTCCGCGGCGCTTCCGCTCATGTCGTAGATTCCGAGCTGGTTTGGCTTCTTGGTGCCGACAGGATGCGCCTCGCCGCTGCTGTCATAATACCACGCCACGTCGTCGATGTTGTTGCTGCCGCTGTAGATGGTGCGCGTTTCGGCGAGGCTTCCGCCGCCGGCGGCGTACTCCCATTCGCATTCGGTGGGCAGGCGGAAGCCGTTCTTCGTCCTGTCCCATTTGAACGTCCCGGACGTGGAGGTGTCGTCGCGCCAGACGGAGCTTCCGCGGTAGTAGGCCGGCTCAAGCCCTTTGTATTCGCTGTACGCGTTGAGCCATACGCACGCCATGTTCCATGAAAAGTTCGTTGCCGGAACGAAGCTCTTGAACTCGTCGTTTGCGGCATAGCCTTTTTTGGCGTCGGCCAGCGTGTAGCCGTTTTGCCGCGCCCAGGTTGCAACCTCAAGCCACAGCTCGTAGGTCAGCTCGTATTTTGCGATGCGGAAGCCGCTCAGCGTGATGGTCGGGCGGGAGGCGGAGTCCGGGTCGCCCATCTTGAATGTTCCGCCCGCAACGTCAGCCATCGCGCCGTAGTCCGTCCCCCACTGCGCGTACAGCGTGAGATTTTTGCTCGGCGCAACTGTCTGCCCTGCCGCATACGTCTGCCCGCTCGCGCCGTCCGCGCTGGCGCTCCAGGTGGTGAACGCATACCCGTTTTTGACAAGTCCGCCCGTGTTCGCGCTGACGGTGAACAAACCGCCCTTTTCCACAAGGACGCGCTCCGGCACTGTTCCGCCGTCCGCGCCGTTCGCATCGTAGGTGATTGCGTACATTTCCGCCGTCCATTTTGCGTACAGCGTGATGTCGCGCGCGACGTCGTAGGGAAAGGCGATTTTTGATTCGTCCGAAAGGCCCGCGTCCGCGTACCATCCGGCAAACATCTTGCCGTCGAGCGCCGTCGCCGGGCTTTCCTCGATGCGGGCCGCCTCCCGTGCGGGAACGGCCGAGCCGCCGTTCACCTCAAACGTGACGGTAAAATTCTGCGCCCATTTTGCATAGAACGTCGTGTCGCGCGAAAGCACCTGCGGAAATTCCGCCGCTTCTGAAAGCGCGCCGTCCATGTACCAGCCGAGGAACGTGAACCCCGCGCGTTCCGGCGCGGGAACGCCTTCGAGCGTCCGGGCGCGGAAGGGTGCGGTTCCGCTGCCGCCGTCCGCCTCCAGCGTTACAAGGTACGTCGGAAGCCATTTCGCGTACAGCGCCGCGTCCGCCGTTACGGAGTACGGTTCTTCCGCCGCGCTTCCTGCGCAGGACGGAGACGCGTACCATCCGGCAAATTCGTATTCCTCGCCGCGGACTGGCTTCGGCAGCGATTCGATGACTGCCGCCGTAATCGGAGCGACTGCCGTGCCGCCGTTCGCCTCAAAGATGACGGTAAAATTTTTCAGCCATTTTGCGTAGAGCGTCGTGTCGCCGTCGAGTTCGAGCGGAAAGGCCGCCGCTTCCGAAAGCGCGCCGTCCATGTACCAGCCGCCGAACGTGAATCCGTCCTTCTCCGGCGTCCGCGGCGGGGCGGAAATCGTGTGCGCCGTTACGGATGCAACCGCTGTTCCGCCGCCAGTATCGAACGCGACGGTGTATTTTTGCAGCCACTTCGCGTACAGCGTCATGTCCTCCCGCACATCGAACGGAAAGACGACGGCCGCCTCCCGAAAGTCCGAGGACTCATACCAGCCTTCGAATTCGCAGTTTTCTTTTGCCGTCTGCGGCGCGCTGTTGATTCTGTCAGTCCGCAGGGATCCGACGGCGCTGCCGCCGTCCGTGCTGAATTCGACCTTGTGCAGTCCCGTACTCTGGATGAACAGCGGATTCTCGCACGCCGCCAGAAGAACGGACGCTGCTGCGGCGGAGATGAGCCGCCGCGCCTTCGTAATGACCTTCATATGCATCCTCCCTTCCTAAAATCTGACGCCGAAATTGACGCCCGCTCCGAACAGATACGGATAGCCGCCGCGGACTTCCGGCTCGATGTAGAAGTGCTCCAGCCCGAACCTGAATCCGATGGCGGCTCCCGCGTCGAACGCGTAGCGCAGCTGCGAATCCACGAAGATGACGGACGCGCCGCACTGCCCTTCGATGTAGAGTCCTGTTGACGGCTCCCCGGAGGGCGATACGGCGTAGAGGCGCAGTGCGGCGAGCGGCTCCAGCGTTGTGATTGCGGCGTCCGTATTCGCAACGTCGTATGACACGAGGACCTTTATGCCGCCCGCAATCCGCCGCGTGAAGCTGTAGTCGAACGTCATTCCGCCGCCGAGCGCGGCTCCTTCGATGGAATTCTTGCTGCATTCCGCGCGCAGTCCGAGCGCCGTCTTGCGGTAGAGTGCGGCGCGTCCGAGGAGCTGCTCCGCCTTCGACGAGCGCGGCACGGTGTATGTCCGCAGCAGAATGTACGCGCCGGTCTCAACGTCGAGCATCCGCAGTTCCAGCGTGTATTTGTTGTCAAGCTCCTTCATCTGTCCGAACGCGATTGCCGTCGCGCCGAGCCGCTGGCAGATGGAAAGCGCCGTCTCGTCGCTGACAAGCCCGGTCATCTGGAAATTCAGTTCCCGGTTCACCTTGTCCATGTGCGCGCGCGTAACGACTTTTACGGCTCCCGCCTCCGTCGCCTTGGCTGTGAGCTGCGTCTGTATGTATTCGGACATATCCTGCGTCGGAGCGGAGAAGGCGAGGATGCAGAGGATTGCGTCCCTTTCAAGCGGCGCGACCATGTCCGCGCCGGCCTTGTTCAAGATGGAATCGATGTCTTCGCTTGCGGCGCAGGCGAGATGCACCGCCGCAAGCAGAAGCGCTGCGGCTATTTTCTTCATGTTCTGTCCCTGATTTATTCTATAAATATGAATTTTATTCTAACAGATGTTTGTGCGTTTTTCAATCTGACAGATAGAGTTTTATTCTAAAGGTAGAAGCTATGACAGAAACAGAAGTCCGCGCCTTGTTCGGTTGGAATCTCAAGCGTCTGCGCAAGCTGCGGGGCGTTTCGCAAATGCAGCTTGCGGATTCCGTGAACATGGCGTTCACGTTCATCAGCGACATCGAGAACGGCAAGAAATGGGTTTCGCCGGAAACCATTGCGAAATTCACGCAGTCGCTGAACGCGGAGCCGCACCACTTCTTTCTTCCGAAGGAATATGAACTGAAAGAATCATCCGATGTCGCCGCGTTCGCGCAGGAAATCAGCGATGCGCTGGAAAATGCGAAGCTGCGGTATCTGGTGAAGTGACGGAGCGCCCGCCGCGGCTATTCCCGCAGGATGTATGTCGCCTTGGGGCGGGCGGTGATGTCTACGCGGCGGTTCTGCGCGCGGCCCTCTTCTGTGTCGTTCGGCGCGACCGGCTGCGTTCCGCCGTAGCCCTTGTAGGAGAACAGCGACTGCGGCACGCCTTCGGAAACCAGCTCCTGCATGACCGTCCGCGTCCGTTCGATTGAAAGGTTCATCTGCCCCGCCGGCTTTCCGATGTCGGCGGTGTGCCCTTCCACAAGGATTGTGAATTCGTCGTCCTTGATGATTTCCTGAAGCAGCTCTGCGATTTTTTGGATGCGCGGGCGTTCTTCCGGGAGCAGTTCCGGGGAGTCCGGCTTGAATTTCAAGTCGACGGAAAAGAGGATTCCCGTGACGGAGTCGGAAATGTCGATGTCCGGAACCTTGTTTTCATATACATACTGCTTGATGGCGTTGTACGTCGCGTAATAGCTCGGCCCCTTTTGCGGAACGGTTACGTCGTAGACGAGCTGCGGCTTGTCGAGCAGGATGACGACCTTGCCGTCGCTGAGGAGCTTCCGGTTTTCGGCGCTGGCGGTGATTTTGAGCGCGTCCTTCCGGCGGATGACCGGGTCGGTGCGGTGCCTGCCGTATATTTTGTACGCCTTGATGTACAGCGGATCGACGCCGACGCGCTGCTCGTACAGGCTGAAGTCGTCGGAGCTGTTGTAGTCGACGATGCCGCCGCGCTCCGCGATGCTCCGGGTGACGATGTTCCGCTCGTAGACGATGTTCATCTCTTCGTCCCAGATTTGCGGGAAGAAGCACGGGTAGGCGGGGCTGGAGACATATTCTCCATGGACGGGGAGCGCGCCGCGGGCGTCGATGATGATGCCGGAGTAGGGGCGCGTGGAGACGGTGTCGAGCGGCTCTTGAGGCGTAAACGGATATTTGTGCGGAGGCGCGTATAC
>CAMWPF010000123.1 GCA_947176045.1 uncultured Treponema sp.
TCGTGATATAGCAACTTGCATCAACCGCATCATGAATCTGACCGGAAACAATCACCAGCACTTCCCGCGGATACTCCGCCTTTGGATGGGAAATAAGGAGCTTGCAGCTTCCATTGGCCACACCTCGGAGCATCACCTGACTTCCAACGCTTGCCACGATTTCCGCCACAGCGTCATCGTCCAGCGCATACTCATAATCATCAACGCTGTACTCTCCGTCCCTGATATTCTCAAGCTTGCATGAAACAACCTCCTCCGCACTTCCGTCTAAATATGCAATTGTGTAGTCCGGCTGTATGTACACGTTCTTCACGACTGTTATCACACGGCAGAGAATGTCAAGAGGATACGCTGCATCTGGATGTGTCACACGGAGCGTACAGCTGCCGCCCTGCTTCGGCGTTATGACAGCACGATTTCCATTCCACTCCGCAATAACAGGAACGCCATCCTCATCATCCGCAATTACTTCCCAATGGAAACTATTGTCAGATGATATGTCGCCTCCGTTCACAAGGCTGACTGAAATCGTCTTGGAAGAATCCTCCCGATTCATTGTAAGAATGTTATCTTGTGTCGTGATGTACGTCACCTCCGTCGCATCCTCAAACACATACACCCCGATATAGTACGGATACGCCGCCTTTGTGTGCGTAACCTTTATCCGCGTGTAGCCGGAGTCCCGCGCCGTTATCATGCAGTACTGTCCTGTCGGCTGGATGGAGGCGACGGATGGATTGTCAACCGTCCATGTATATCCGTCAATGTCAGACGCATCCCCTCCGTACAGGGATACGGACACCCTCTCCGTCACGCCGGGGCTTGTCTGAAGGATCGTCGTGTTGGAATAGATGTACGGCTCGGTTGTCGTCCCGTATCCTTCCTCATAGCCGGATACCGTTACAATGCACGTTGCGTCATAGCCGCCGTAAGAGCAGCGGAGCGAAGTCTGTCCTTCAGAAACCGCCGCTATTGTAACGCCGAAATTCGATCCTGTGTCGCAGCTGATTATTTTTGAATCATACTGCCACTTGAACTCGCAGTCTTTCTGGCTTCCGGCAGGATTCACCTTTATTGTTATGTAGTCCATGGAGCCTACTTTCAGTGAAAGCGATGTCTTGCCGAATGACAGTCCAGATATGCTTGTGCTGTCGTCATCATCCCTGTCTGATATGTCATTCCAGTGGCATGACACGGCTGCTGCGGCAAGCGCCAGCAGGAAAAGAACCGACACGTGTCGGATGAACAGCTTTGCCTTCAGTTTCATATATTCCTCCTATCTTGTCCGTATGTATTTCCGCGTCGCCTGATTCACCCGGGCGGGCGGAAGCTCCAGCGGCGTGTTCGTAATCAGCTTGATTTCAGTTCCTGCCTTGATTGTTATCGTGGGCTTTATGTCAAGCGCGCGGTCTATCATCTTGTTTCCGATTTTTGAAGACTGCGCCCACACATCAGTCATGGCATTCTGGATGTACTCGTTGTTCTGGCTGTTTATGCTCTTTGACATATCAGTCTGGATCATCGAATACACGGCTATCATGCCGAGCGCTTTCAGCGTCTCCCACGGATGGTTGTTCACCCGTCCCTTGTAGCCGCTTGCTCCCTGTGCGCTCACGCCGTTCATGTTTCCCAAAGAAAGCCTGTAGCCGTCAGGACGTATCAGAAGGTTCCATGCAACCTGAACCTTGTCCTGCCCGTAGCTCACGGAGCTGTTGTATGTCGCATACAGCAGCGAGCCTTCGGGAATCAGCAGGAACGAGTGGTCGTAGCTTGAGTAGACGTTTTCCGTTACGCGCGCAATGACAACGCCCGGATTGTCGGTGTTTATCGCCGTAACCAGCGCGCCAGATATGACAGTGCCGTCCCACAGCGAGCTGTACGAGAGGAACTCTCCGCTTCCTCCGCCGCCCGCTCCGTCCGAGTAGAAGCCCTCCCTGTTCTGCTGGTATGCCTGCTGGCTTCCTCCTGACTGTCCGTAAGCAGAACCTGAGCCTGTTCCGCCGTACAGTGAATTCTGGACTGCCTGCGTCTGCCTCATCATCTGCGCGATGTACTCCTCCTTGGACATCCTCCCGGAACTTCCGTCCGGCATGAATCCGCCGTTCATCACCGCGCTCACGATGTTCGCGTTCGTGTCGGGGGACGCCTGCCCTTTCAGTCCGTCTATCCTCCTCGGGGACTTCGAGTTCCGCGTATCCGGCCGGTCGCTCCGCGCAGCAGCGCTCCGGCTTCCGCTTCCGACAGGCGAGACTGGAGCAGTTCCCGGAGACTCCTGAGGCTGAAGCTCCTTTGGCAGCGTTGCAAGGATGTCGTCAACGTCATCCTTCTCCTCAGGCGCATAGCCTTCATCCTGCGGGATTCCGCCGGACGGCTGCACAGTTTCAGCAGGATGCTCCCTGAACTCCACCTCGTACTTGCTTCCCGCCTTGTCAAGCTCCCCCACGCTCTTTTTCCTGCCTTTCTTTCCGCCTGCAAGCATGACAATCAGGAGGATGACCGCCACGCCGATGAATATCACCGCAAAAACCATTCCGGCATTCATCTCCCGCGCCTCGTTCTCCTCTTCCGGCGGCGGAAGCCCGCCGTCCTCGCCGTCAATTTCGTCATGCAAGTTCACAGGAGAAAAGCCTGGCTCCGCCTCTTCAAAGAAATCATGTCCAGACGGCGCGTCCAGTTCGGGTTCAAAAGGCTCCGTGCATTCACCGTCATTTTCCATCGGCGCGCTCCTTTCCGTCTGTTTCATCCGCCTCCATTGATGCGGCCGCCTTTGCGCCCGTCTTTTTCTTCGTCACCGTAACTTTTTCCTTGCCGAGCCGCAGCGTAACCGTGCTGATGAGCCGCGGAATCACGAATATGTTCCTCTTCACGCTGTAGTTCACGATTTCGTTCCTCTCGTTGAATATGACAGGGAGCTTTTTCTGGAGCACGATGTCGTCCACCTGAATGTACGTTGACTGTCCGTCGTCATAGACGCGCTTCGGCAGGAATTCCGGCTTACGGAACATCGGGTACTTCATCTTGTAGTCGAATGACAGGAATTCCGGGTTAGACACCCGCACGAAGTCGCTCTCAGCTGACGCGCTCCGCGCATCCGGCTTCCTCGCCCAGACGTTCCGCTTCTTCGGATAGCTGAACTTCACCATCGCCATGTGCGTGTCCGCATACGACTTTATCCTGAAATGGTAGACGCGCCGGTCGGTGATGATGACAAGGCTCGAATCGAGCTTCGAGTACGCGGGCTTTATGAACAGGTGCTGGACATCTTCGCCTGTCTCAGCATCCTTCGCAACGTTTGCAGTTAGCTCCCATACTGATTCGTCCTCGGAAAGCAGCGGCGCTCCCATCACGACCTCTCCCCGCTCAAGGATGATGTCCGTCAGATGGTACGGCTGCGCGTACACCTCGTAGACAAGGTTCTCGTTGTACTGGTAGAAGAACGTTCCCGCCTTGTACTGCTCCGGCTTCACCGTCGAGCGCTTCTGGCTTTCCACGGCGGCATCATACCCGCTCTTTCCGCTGCGCTCCAGTTCAGGAGCATCCCTCTGCTCGGGCACATACACCGGGCGGTCAACAAAGACGACCGTGTCGTCTACGTCCTGAACCTTCAGCTCCTCGGAGATGAATATGCCCCTCATCTCCGCCTCATTCAGCTGCTCCTGCTCCTCTTCGCTCCGGGCTTCCGTCTCCTCCGCCTCCGTGCGGTTCACGTCCTTCTCCAAGTCCCTTGTCGTCGAGCAGGAGGCAAGAAGGACGGCCGCGCACAAAGCCGCCGCGCGCCGGCTGCATTTCCGGGGATTTCCTGATTTTTCTGGCTTCATAAAAACTCCTTTTTTTGTCATTGCGTTTTTGTTCAGAGAAGAATTAGGAAGTTCAGTGCCTGCCTGTCTGCACGGAAAAAAGGAGTTCAGATGAGAACCGTGCGGCAGATTTATGATTTCTGGCTGTAGATTTCCTTGAAGTCGAATGCGGTGATGTAGATTCCGAGCGGATTGTCCCTGATGTCCTCCTCGCTCGGCTGCAACGTCTTCACGCTGATGACCGCCCGGAATGTCTGGCTGTCCGCCACTGCTCCCGAAAGCTGCCTTGTCGTAACCTGAAAGTCAACCTGATAGGTGTCCCGCGAAAGCTGGAGCGGCTCAGTCTGAAAGAACACCTCCCGTGTCCGGCTCCCGAAGTCGGCAAACGGATTCTCCTCTTTCAGCCACGCGGAATATTTTGCAGCAGTTGTAGAGGTAAGGAGATGGTAGGTTTCGCTCACCGACTTCTTCATCACAGCCCTGTCTGTTGACAACGTGCAGCGGAGGTTTACAAATTTCTTCACCTGGTACTGCACGGCAATTTCAGGAACGGAGAAGTTCTGGTAGCTCCTGCGGGACACCGCGCCCACATAGGAGGCCTCGCCGAAATCGTTCATCGTAACCAGCACGGGAATGCTTTTGGGGAGCGACACAGCATACAGGGTGATTCCGATTGACACAAAGAATGCGAGGCAGGAAACGATGACGACATATTTCAGTATGCGGTTCTCCTGCATGACCTGGCCGCAGATGAAGTCAAAGTGTGCAAGCTGCATGGAATTCGTTGAATTCCGCTCCGAGTTGAACGCTGTTACCGGCTCTCCCTGCGGGGAAAAGTTCTTTACGCTCATTTTGCATCTCCAAGGGTGGGCGGGCAGAGACACACCCTGAGCGTACTAAAGATTTCAGGGTTCGTCAATATTTATATTATTACAAATAATAATTTTATTTTTACAAACAAAATCCAGCCGACACGTGTCGGCTCATTCTCCGTGTCCCTGCGGCCTGTCCTGCGGCTTCCGCCTCCTTCCGGTCAGATGTATGTCTCCGCTTCTGATCTGCCGGGACAGTGCACGGCTTCCTCCTGAAATTTCAATCTGCTTTCCGGCAAGGTTCTCCTTGGAAAGCTGCCATACCGGGACATAAATCCGCCGCTTTCCGTCCCTCACGATGACAGCATCGTTCCATGCCTCGTCCTTGTCGAATGTGATGACGCTTTCGCAGATTCCGGCCACAGTTCCGCCGGAATACAGCTCAAGATTCCCGTCCGCCTTCTGCCATTCTTCTATGAATGTGTTGTAGCGGCCGGAGGCAACGAGTACATCCTTCCATTCGGATTTGAGCGTATAATAGCCGGTATGCCTTTCGGAAAGCCCCAGCTCAGATAAAAATGCAAGCCTTCCCGCAATGTCCACCGGCAGGTTCCTCATGCTGATTTTGCCCGTATACTGCTCCAGTGTCTCATCAAGCTTTGTCCACCGCTTTGCGCCAATCATGTTCTGCCGTGCCGCCGCAATCTCACGGTCCGTCCGCTCCCCGGCCATCAGCGTTGCGACATAGGAAAGCGTCTCCCGCATTGTCGTCCTGATCATCTCTTTCTGGAAGCGGACGTTCTTTCCGGCCTTGTCCCTGCCGTTTATGCAGAGGTGCGCATGGCGGTGAGCCGTATCAGCGT
>CAMWPF010000124.1 GCA_947176045.1 uncultured Treponema sp.
GGATGGATGTAAAGTCAAGTTCGTTCACAAATCTATTTTAGTTGGTATATGCCCGTTTGTCAAAAGTTTTGTGCGTTGCGGAATCTGCTGCGGCAGATTCCGCCGGGCTTTCCGGGATTCCGGCATCCGCCTCCTCGCCCTTTATTACAATCTGTACCGGAGGTATCTCCTTCTTTTCTGTGTTCGACGTTACTGCCGGCTTTCCCTCAATGGCTTCCATGATTATCTTTATAGCCGTAACGGACGTCTTCTGGTTGTTTGAATACAGGGCTATATCGACAAGCCGCTTGCCGATCGCCTGGCTTTTCGTCATCTGGACGGGAATCCCAGCGTCATGGTCATCGACCTGCACTGTCTCGTTGAGGATGCTTCGCAATACGTTTGAAAGGACTTTTTGAGACGGAGCCTTCTTCTTCTCCCCGACTGTCTCAGGCGTCATTAACCTCATAATTCGGAAGGATAGGGGATTCGTCCGTCAAGGTTAAAAAAACAAGGCCCGGCAATTTTGCCGGGCCGCTGGAGGCACATCTTCAATGAGCCGTCAAACCAGCTCAACCTTGCACGCTTCCAAAGGATCCTCGCACTCGCAGAACTCCTTATGGAGGACTATCCTTTTCGGAGCCTCGACCGGAACCTCCTCATCCGCTTCAAGGCTGATGATTCCGTCTATTCCGCAGCTGAACAGCTCGCAGGCCCTCGCGATGATTCCGACGCGGGCGCCGGAGTTGCCGTTGAAGCCGCCCTTCCTCATCTGCGTCAGCATGGAGGGGCTTACGCCGAGCAGGCCTCCAAGCCTTTCATAAGTAAGTCCGTTCTCCTTCGCAAGAAAGAACAGCGGCGCAAAGCTGATGTGCATGATGCCTCCGTCGATTATGTTTCCGCAACAAAAGAGCCTCTTAAAGAGATGCCCTTTCTGGTAATTTGCAGATGAATGATACACCCAACGACGGCGTTATGTAAAATCTAGACATTATGCCGGAAAACCCTTCCTTGATAACACCGCCATATACATCCCTTTGGTCTGCCATCGCACCAGCAAAATAATACATTCCAGAAATGCCCAAAGACAATCCGAATCTGTCTGTAATGCGGAAGGCGAGCGACCCGTCCAATCCTGCACCTAGATAGGCATACGCTGCGAAAGAAACGAATCCCGTCGAAAAGCCGACGACAGGACTGATTGCAAATAAAATACGATTTTCTCCTAAAATAAATGAAGAAACAAGAAGTTTTATTGAAAGCATAGATCCTAAAATAGATCCCACATCTGACAGACTGCTTGCGCTAAAGGTATCGATTATAGAATCATAGTTTATAAAACCGGAAGAGATTGCGGGCAGGCTCGTTGTTTTATAGCTGTTGCATCAACTCAAACCGGTATTCCTGTGCGGCATCTGGATACTGCGCTGCATTCAACTTTTCGACGAACAGTGCATACGGTCTGACATACAGCTCGTTCGCACCGTACTGAGCCTCATACACAACGACTTTCGCGCCGGTTTCAGAATCTGTGGCGAGACCAATTATTTTGTAAAGATTTCCTTTGAAATGGCGGTAGATTTGCCCCGGCTTTATTTCACGATTTTCGGAACGCACGGTTAATCCTTTTCAATTCCGGCATTCAGAAACAATATCATTACACACAGCAAAAGTGAAACAACAATTGTTATTATACCTGCAATCCATTTTGCTGGAATAAACGATGTAACTTGATTTACGATAATGCCGACTAGAAAGGCTATAAACATCGCTTCTATTTTTATCATGTTTGGCGGCAGATATGTTGCGAATGTTATAATCGGCAGTTTGATTTAGATTCAGCAGCCCGCCTCCATTAACCCTCCGCCGTCCGTGCTACCGAACCAGCGCGTGAATCATCTTTCGCAGGACTGCAATCTTTTCCTTGTCGAGCGTGAGCAGGTCGTCCACGATATTCTGGATTTCTTTCAGATGGGACGGGCGGCCGTCTTCCTGTCCTGTCACAAGGTATTCGACTGACACACCGAGCGTCTGCGCAATTCTGACCGCCGTTTCCACGTTCGGCAGCACGCCGCGCGCATCAATGTACGACAGGAATGTGCTGGGGCTGATTCCTGCCGCAGCCGCGACTTCCTTTACGAGCATTCCCTTGAATTCGATTTCCTCTCTCAGTCTTTCCCTGAACGCCATCAACATCAGCATATCAAAATAGTGATGTTTTTCCCTTGTTAAGATAAAAATATTGTTGTAAACTGACAGGTAAAATTCAATATATTGATGTTAATTCATAAAGTGAACACAATTTATTGAAGTTTAGGACATTTTTCCAAAGGAGTTTTGTATGAATGTGAAAAACACAAAGAAGCGGTTTCTTGCCATGTGCATCATGGCAGGATTGATTGGTGCGGCGGCTTTTGCACACGGTGTGAAAATGGTCAACGCTCCGGACGGCATTGTGGTCAATGACGTTCGGAATAAAAACGGAAACGGCGTTGTAAACATTTCCAACCATACCGGAAGGGATGTCAGCGTAGTGGTGGAGTTTTGTGCAGGCGGCGGACGTCTTGGTGCCGGGTTTGATGATATAAAGGACGGCCGTTCCGCTGATATTGAAGTGGACGCACGCTATACAGACGGCGTGACAATTCAGGTACGGAAACAATAGAAACAATAGGAGGAATGTGAAATGAAAAAGGGCATTATTTTCAGCATGGCGGCGGCACTTGTACTGGCGGTGTTGGCAGGGTGTGCAAGTTCGCCGAAAAATTCGGGAAGCACCGTAGAACTTAAAGCGAAAAGCGTCAGCTTTAAAAGCGAGCCGGGAAGCCTTTCTATTAAAAATGATACAACAGATGATGTTGTTGTGTTTGCAGGAAAAGTCGAAAAAGGATGTCTTTTGGGTGGAATCAAGATGGGACAGGCGCGGAGCTTCGACTTGTCAAAAATTCCGGGAATTCCAGACAGCGGCTCGCTTTTGATTCGTGTTGCTTCATACAGCACATACCGTGGCAAGGCCCGTATTACGGAAGCAGATGTAATTTATACAGGGCTTGTTGTCTATGATTTGAAAGACTCTGGCGACAGAAGCTCTTTGACAATTTACAAAGGCGTTGATGTCGCGCAGAAAGAATGCATCTATGTAAGCAACGAATCTGAAAACTATGTGCTCGAACTGCGTCTGGGGAATCCGTCGCAAGGCGAAGTGATCGCAACGCTTGCGCCGCTTGAAAGAAACAAGCGTATTTTTATGAAACCGAGAGATGACGGATTTGCGTATGATTTTTATGCGACGTGGGTATATGTGAATCCCATGACAAATGAAAAAACAGCAATGAACTCCGGGAAAAAGGACAGGAGGCGCGCTTATCCTGAATCTGTCGGAGGAGAAATAACACCGATGCGTTTTGAAGGTCCGTCTGCATCAAAGATCGGGTATGATGTGGCATTTATCAGCGTCCAGAATGATACAAGTTCCGGCATTGAATTCAGGAACGGTGAGACAACGATGAAGAATCAGAAAGGAATCCGTTTTACTGCTTCTGGAAGAATGGATATATATGAAATTACTTCTGAAAACGGAGAATCAGGTCAGACATATACTGGATTGAAAGTTGAATTCGACAATTCTTCAAAAATGACAATCAAACCGACAACGTTCATGCCGGGATACAAATATGAGCTTGTCATTACAGAAATGAACGGAAACTACGAGTATGACATTCGGGAAGTTGGAAAGAAGAGCCTCGTCGAAGATGCCAGCATTCAGCTTTTTATGGAGTAAATAAAAAAAACTGTCTGCCAAACGGCAGGCAGTTTTTTAGAAACTAAATGACAGCGTTATGAAGTCAGTTGTTCGGGCAGAGATATTTTTTTCATTTCTCTTTTCAGCGGTTCTTTTGCTTTCTTGTATGAGCACAGGGAACAAACATTCAAAAATTATTGACAATACATTTTGTGTCGACATTTTAAATACTTCCCGGTTTGAAATAGAAATCGATTCTCAAAGAAGTATGCCGGAAAAAAACATTCGCCACAATCTTCCTTTGCACGAATCTGCATTATATGACGGATGGAACGTAACGTACAGAATTCCGATTTCTGAAAACGTATTTTACATTCATTCGGAAAAAACAACAGTTGCTGATAAGCAGGATGTTCTCAAAATAAAAAATCCGAAAGCCATTTCAGAAACTGAATCATATATTTTGATACAAAATGATTCGGCTTCTTCAATTCAAATAACAAGCACAGGAAGCAATTATCTTCCTATTTTTTTGGAAGGGCAAATAAATGGAATTTCACCTTCAAATGATTATTATATTCCAAGCGGGAAATCAGGCGTTGTAAAAGCGAAAGCAATGACTTCGCTTTTCATAAAAAATGATGATGGAATTCATACTATTTTCAAAAATAAGCCCCTGCAATCTTCCACCGTCTACACTTTTTCATTCGACGGAAATGCGATCCGCCTGACTGACAAAAGACCGCTCGCAAGCGTCCTTGAGCCGACGTGCGGCTGCACAATTCCAAAATCTATTTCTGTGTGCAATCTGCTTCAGCATCCGGCTTCGGGCGAGCTGTATTTTGTTGGAACGGAGGAGGTGCGGGATTCGCGCGGCTTTCCGTTTTTGCGCGGTGCGGCGGGAAAAATTGTGATTTCAGGTGAGTCAGATGCGGAGGAAAATTTCATCAGATATGCTCCGTTTGAAGCCGGCGGCGACGTTCAGTTTTTTGATGCGGCGTTTTCGGACGGCGGCGGGCTTGTTGCGGCCGGGCAGATTTCTGTGGAAGAGCCGTGCGGAATCATTGTGCGGTACACGGCGGACGGAGCGGTCGCAGATTGTACGGCGGCGGAAGGAACGGTTGCACTGGGTGCAATCTGCCGGGCGGACGGCTCTTCTTTCTTTGCGGCGGGAATTGATTCCGGCGGAGCTGTCGTTGTCATGTCAGTTTCGTGCGGAACGGAAATTGCGTTCAGAAAAATCTCCTCGGTTGAAATGCCGGACGGCACGGCAGCTGACGGTGCGGTGCTATGCTATTCTGCGGCGGAAGGCTGCGTCCTGCTTGCGGTGAATATTGTCGGCGACGGCGGATTTTCTCCTTCGCGTCTGTATACAATTCCGGCGAACGGCGGCACAGCACAGGAAATCAGCCTGCGGGAAAAAATCGGCGCAGTTTCTTCTATTATTTTGAACAAAAACGGCGGCGTGTTTTTGACGGGCGAAACTCCTGCCGGAGCAACGACAGCGGCGTGCGTTCTTTCGGCGCAGACTGACGGAACTTCCTGCGAAACGAAATTCATTTCATCAGAATCTCCGTCATGGATTTCTGACGCGTGGATTGACGCGGACAGCGGCGAACTGGTTGTCTGCGGCATGACGGCCTGCGGAAAAAAACGCGTGCCGTTCCTGCGGGCGTTCGATGTGCAGCATTTTCAGCCTGCGTGGGAAAAACCGTACAGCGACTCTGCCT
>CAMWPF010000125.1 GCA_947176045.1 uncultured Treponema sp.
GTATAGTATACTGTTTTCGCTCATGGCAGGATTTTGCCATGACAGGGGTTACTATCTATGAAAAACGCATACGTACAACGAATTTGGGACGACGTTCAGAAAAAGAACGCCGATCAGCCGGAATTTTTGCAGGCAGTTCAGGAAGTCCTCACGACTCTTGATCCAGTGGTTGACAAGATGCCGGAGCTTGAGAAGAACGCCGTTTTGGAGCGCCTTGTCGAGCCGGAGCGCGTCATCATGTTCCGCGTGCCGTGGACTGACGATCAGGGGAAGGCGCACATCAACCGCGGCTTCCGCGTCCAGTTCAACAGCGCGATCGGTCCGTACAAGGGCGGCCTGCGCTTCAGCCCGGAAGTCAATCTTTCCGTTTTGAAATTCCTCGGATTCGAGCAGGTTCTCAAGAACAGCCTTACGACGCTCCCGATGGGCGGCGGAAAGGGCGGTTCTGATTTTGATCCGCACGGAAAATCTGATGCGGAAGTCATGCGCTTCTGCCAGTCGTTCATGACGGAGCTGAGCCGCCACATCGGGCCGGATACGGACGTTCCTGCCGGCGACAAGGGCGTCGGCGGCCGCGAGGTCGCGTACCTCTTCGGACAGTACAAGCGGCTCCGCAACGAATTTACCGGCGTCCTGACGGGAAAGGGACTCGGCTTCGGCGGCTCGTTGATCCGCACGGAGGCAACCGGCTACGGACTGATTTATTTCGCCGAATGTATGCTGGCGAAGGCAGGCGATTCATTCAAAGGAAAGGTCTGCGCTGTTTCCGGCGATGGAAATGTCGCGCAGTACGCGGTGGAAAAGCTGCTCCAGCTTGGCGCAAAGCCGGTTACGATGAGCGATTCCAGCGGCTACATTTATGATCCAGACGGAATCACGCAGGAAAAGCTGGAATTCGTCAAGCAGTTCCGCGGCGAGCACAAGCGGATCGACGAGTACGTCAAGAAATATCCGAATGCGAAATTCGCCGCGGGCGCACGGCCGTGGGGCGAGAAGGTGGACTGCGCCTTCCCATGCGCGACGCAGAACGAGCTGGACGGAAAGGATGCCGAGCTGCTCATCAAGAACGGCGTCAAGCTGGTCGCGGAAGGCGCCAATATGCCGTCCACGCTTGAGGCGACGGAAAAATTCCTTGCCGCCGGCGTCATGTTCGCGCCGGGAAAGGCGTCCAATGCGGGCGGCGTTTCCGTTTCCGGCCTGGAGATGAGCCAGAACAGCGAGCGCCTCTCGTGGTCGGCTGAAGAAGTGGACGCGAAGCTCAAGCAGATTATGACGAACATCCACGACAACGCCTACGACACTGCGGAGAAATTCGGACTGAAGGGCAACTATGTCGCCGGTGCGAACATCGCAGGCTTTGTAAAAGTTGCTGAAGCGATGATTGCGCAGGGCTTGGTCTGATTTTTTTTCTGGCGCAGGCGCTTGAATCCCCGGCGGAATCAGGCGCCTGCGGCTTCTGTATGCGGAATCACGGCGGAAGCCGCAATGCAGGCGGGCCGCCTTCCGGTTGTGGCTTCACATACCGGAAGGCGGCCTTTTTGTTTGGCGGCGGTGGTGGCACTGTCCGGCGTGAGCGGCAGGGATGCGGAGGGCGGCTGACGGACGACGGAGCCGCGCAAGACGGCGAACCCCGGAGCAAGCCCGGTGCGTCCGCCTCTGGCGGGCGCAGCCGCCCGGAAAAGGAAAAATTTGAAAGGCGCTGAATTCTGACTGCAACTTTTTTGCGGAAGGACGGTCTAATAAAAAACGAAGAAAAGGGGTCTTTATGGAGCAGTTTGCAACATCTCCGGCGGCGCAAGTCATCATCGCGATTGTGCCGATTGTCGGCATTTTTGTTGGCGGCGTTACGGTGTTTTTTTATCTTTTGTGGCGGCATCATGAAATCAAGCTGCAGCTCAAGACGGGCGTGTTCGTGCAGCGGAAATTCGACTTGAAGTCGTTTTCGCTGCTTGCCGGACTGCTTTTGTCCGGCGTCGGACTGACGCTCGCGCTCGTCTTTTTACTGATCAGCGGATTTTCGTACGCGCTTCTCGGCGGATTGATTCCGGCGGTGTTGGGAATCGGGCTGCTCGTCTTTTATAAAATCAATCCTGACTTCCGCGCTGGCACCGCCGGCGGATCGGGCAAGTAGCGCCGGCTCGTTTTGGATTTTTTATGGCTGGGGAGCTTTTCCGCAAACTGGAGCACGACTTTCTCAAGCGGCGGGACAACGCGCTCGTCAAATCGGTGCTTGCTGGAAACAAGGCTGCGTTCGCGCGGCTCATGGGCTTCTACAAGCAGCGCGTCTTTCAGTTTGGGCGAAGCTTCTTTCACAACGACGCGGATTCTGACGACTTTGTGCAGGACGTGTTCATCAAAGTGTACTTGCATCTGGCATCGTTTGAAGGGCGTTCGCTTTTTTCGACGTGGCTTATGCGGATTGCCTATACGACGGCGGTGAATGCTGCGTCGCGGCGGAAGGAATATCTTCCGATTGCTGATGAATCTGCATTGCCGTCCGGCGGCAGTTCGCCGGAAGAGGAGGAAATCCGGCGGATCACGCAGGAGGCGATCCGTGCGGCGGTGCGGACGCTGCCTGAAAAATACGCCGTCTGCATTGAAATGTATTTTTATTATGACATTCCGTATATGGAAATCAGCGAAATCACCGGCATTCCTGTCAACACCATCAAATCACATATCTTTCGTGCGAAAAAGCTGCTGAAGGAGCGTCTGGAGGAAGTATATGAAAAATGAAGTATGTGTGGAAATCATGGACCGCTATCTTGCGTTGGACAAAAATGAGCGCGTTCCGCTTGCGCTCACCTGCCATTTCCTGCTGTGCCGGAAATGCCGGTGGCAGATAAAAATGCTTGCCGCCGCAGAAAAGGCTGCGGCCGCGCCGCTCAAAGTGGAGGTTCCGCTTACAGAATCGTCCATTGACGCGGTCATGCAGTCCGTTGCGCCGGATATGCGGAGGAAGCTGAAGGAGCGTTCGGTTTCTATGGCGAACTGGATTGTGAGCGGAATTGTCATGATTCTGATGCTTTTCTTTTCTGTCCTTGTCGCCGGAACGATGAACAGCGGCGTGCTGCTCATCGCCTACGCCCTGCTGATTGCCTTCTGCATCACCGTCTATTGCTCCTGCTTCGTCGTCTGCAATATCGACTTTTTCGTCAAAAAAATCGCCGCGTTCACAAACCGCCCGTAGGTGCGCTCTGGTGCAGGAGGCGGCGCGCGGCGGTTGTACGGTCTTCCAGCAGATTCAGCGGATTCTTCCGATGGGCTGGAGTGCGGCGGAGCCGTCCGCCGCAAGATAGGCGGTTTCGCGGTAGCCTGCGGCTTCTGCGGCGCGGAACGCGCGGCAGAACGCGCCGTCCAGCTGGTCTGCGGCGTGGGCATCGGAATTCACGGTAACAGGGACGCCTTCCGCATGGAGCATTTGCAGGAAGTCCGCCGACGGATAGACGTCGTCCATTGCGCCGCGGTTGATGGCTCCGGTGTTGATTTCTGCAATGACGCCGGCTTTTCTTGCCGCGCGCGCCGTTGCCTTCAATTCGTTTCGATACCAGCTGTCGGATTCATTGAATAGGCGGAGCGCCGCGTTCCTGATGCGGATCAAGTCGGGATGCCCCCAGATTGCGAATCCGCCTCCGGCGAGCATTTCCCGCTGGAGGGAAAAATAAGTGCAGACGGCCGCGCGGGCGTCGCCGCGGAAGTGCCGCCGGATGCCTTCGGCGACGCCTTCTGCCGGATCGTCGGCGCAGAAATGCCCGTCCCGCGCGACAATGTAATGCACGGAGCCGATGAGGTAGTCGGGACGGAACGCCGCATAGTCGTCCATGGACGGACGGCAGATGCCCGGAATGTAGTCCGCCTCAAAGCCGCAGAGGATGTCCAGCTGTCCGCGGTATGTTTCCGCGACCGCGCGGACTGCGGCGGCATAATCGGCGTGGGCGCGCGGCGGAATGTGCCAGCTTCCGGCGAACGGATGCATGCTGTGGCTGGAAAAACCAAGGATGTCGAACTGCTTTTTGGCGGCGGCGGCGGCGATTTCTTCAGGAGTTCCGATTCCGTCGCAGAATGCGGTGTGGGTGTGGTAGTTGGTTTTCACCATCGCGCTTACGCTTCCGCAGGCGCTGCTTCTGTGTTCCCGCCGCTGCCATCTGGTTCGGCGGCATCCGTTCCGAGGATGGCCTTTGCGCAGCTGACGACGGCTTCCGGCTTCTGCGGGCGGACAAGATACTGCTTTGCGCCCAAAGACAGCGCCTTGACGACGATTTCCCGGCGGACTGCCCGGGAATGGACGATGACCGGAACGGCTGCGTGCGATTTTTGGAGCCGCGCGAGAATGTCAAAGCCGGAGATGCCCGAAATCAGAATGTCTAAAATGATGAGGTCGTAGGCGTGCCGGTTGATGCCGGAAAGAAATTCCACACCGTTTGTATATTTGTCGCAGGCAATGCCTTCGTTTTTGAATGCCTTGGAAAGCAAGTCGAGCATGACAGAATCATTGTCAACAAGGGCGACCTTCTTGCCGCCGCCGCTGCTTTTTTCTTCCTCGATTACGGAGGCGTCGGAGTGGAAGCGCAGGTCCAGCACGCCGTCCATATGTCCGCCGTTTTCCAGAAGGATCCGCTCCATAATCAAGTCGAGGACGCTTGATGTTGCCGAGCTGTCCACCAGGGAATTCAAGACGTTCGTGATGTTGTCCGCAGTTTCGATGTTCTCATATTTTTTGTGGCCCGCAATCAGTTCCGCTGCAAATGGATCGGCGGTAATCACTTTGACATTCTTGCTCATGATGCGGGGACAGGAAAGGATGTTGTCAAGCATGAATTCCACATTTATTCCGTCGATGAATGTCAGCGCAGAATCCGAAAGAATCAGCACGACGTGCGGCGACTCCAGTTCATCGTTCTGAATCAGTTCCGTAAGCTTGTAGTGCAGGAGCGACAGCTTGTCTCGGTTCAGTCCGCCGGCGATTTCCACGACGACGATATTGTCGTTCCGATGGATGTTTACGATGCAGGGCGTCGTGTCCAGCGGGAACGTCATTTTGAGAGTTCTTCCGACGGCTTCGAACAAGCTGTCGAACGGAATCGGCTTGACAAAATAGTTCACGACGCCCAGTTTTACGAAGGTCTGCAAATAGGACGCGTCGATGACCGGCCCCACCGCAATGATCGGCGTCTGGGAGGCGTTCGGATCGTGCTTGATGGCCTGGAGGAATTCCACGACGGAATCGATGGCTTCCATTTCCTTGATGTCGAAAATCATCAGTTCCGGCAGGAGGGACGCCATCTTTGTGACTGCGTCCCGTTTTTCTTGAAGGAGCGTTACATCAATTTTTTCATCTGTGAATTTTTCTTTCAGAAATTCTTGGAAGATAGGAGGTGCATCAACGATCAGGACATTCTTCATAAAATTATTTTATAG
>CAMWPF010000126.1 GCA_947176045.1 uncultured Treponema sp.
GACCATATACATTTGTCCGGTTTGGGCGTGCGGCGTCCACCGCGGTCCGGGCTGAATCAGTGGCCTTGCAGTAGTAAATAGTGCGTGAGGGCGTCTTGTCGTGGCCGATGAGCTTTTCCTGCGACAGCGAGAAGCCGAGCCGTTCCGCGGCGCGCCTGCGTTCTTCGGCGAACGGCGGAATCTTCGTGGCGACCATGCGGCAGCCGAACAGTCCGAACGACGGCGGCACGATCAGCTGCATGATTTCAAAAAGCAGCGGCTCGCGCTCGTAGTCGCTGCGCACGTCGAGGCGCAGGATTCCGCAGTCGGTGAAGTAGTCGTCCGCGCGCCGGTTGAACAGCTCCACCGTTCCGACGGCCTTCTTCGATTCCTTGTCGGTTGCCGTCCACCGCACGAATCCTCTGCCGCGGTATTCGGCAAGCCACGAGCTGATCATTTCCTGCACGTACTCCAGCTTTTCGCAGTAGAACGTCGCGCCGTGGCAGTTGTCGCTGTTGAAGTACGGCACCGCCTTCTTGTCGGAATAGACTGCCAGCAGGTCTTCCGCATCTTCCGCGCGCACAAGGCGCATAGAGAACCGCCCGCCTTCCAGTTCCGGGCAGCGTTCATAGGGATTGATAGCCATAAAAAACTCCTGTAGAAAGTCACTGGAGAAGCCCGCGACGCGGACGTGTGAATCAAGGCGCTGCCGGCATTTCAGGCGGCGTTCTGACTGCACGCTCCAATTGTTTTTTCTATGCGCAAGTATACGGCGCGAATTACGACAGCTGTCTGTCGCAATTCGTGTACAGCGCGGCGATTTTTTCGGCGGATTCCAAAATCCGGCGGCGGATATGCTCAGGGGAAAGGACTTCCACGCCGTCGCCGAGGGAAAGCAGCGTTCCGAGCCAGAAGTGCTCGTTCTCCACGACGGAAGCCGTGATGAGGCTGCCTCCGTCCTCCGTCCGCGCGGTCTCCGTTCCCTTCAGGTATTCCAAAACCCGCGCCCTCGCCGCGGCGGTGCATTTCAGGCGCAGCTCGGTGTATGTGCGCGAGTCAGTCCTGCCGGATTCTTCCAGAATGGCTTGCGCGGCCTTGTGCGTTTTGGCGAACGGCGCGTCCGTGATTTCCACGTGTTCCATGCGCGCGAGCTTGTAGGTGCGGTAGTCGTTTTTGTAGGACGACCACGCGAGCAGGTACCACGCGTACCAGCGGTAGACGACGGCGACAGGCTCCACGCGGTGCGCGCGGGTTTCGCCGTCGTTGTTCGTGTAGGTGAATTCCACGGCGCGCCGTTCGGCGACGGCGGTTTGAAGCAATTGCAGCAGGCTTTGTCCGCCTTCCTGCAAGACGGAGAAGTCGAGGACGATGCCGCCGTTGTCCGCTGGCGCGGTCCGCCTGATTTTTTCAAGCGCGCGCCTTGCCTTTGCGTCGCCGGTGGCGGAGACAAGCCCTTCGAGCGCCGTCCTGATGAGCGAATAGTCGTCCTCCGTCGCAAAATCCTCATTCAGCCGGAAGCTGCCGGAAATCTCATAGCCGCCGTCCGCGCCGTATGTCGCCGCAATCGGAATTCCTGCGATGCACAGCGAATCCATGTCGCGCTGGATTGTCCGCAGCGACACCTCGAACTGCCGCGCGAGCGTCCGCGCCGTCGTCCTGCCATGGTTCAAGAGGTATACAGTGATGGCGTACAGCCGCTCCGTCTTCATTCCGCCAGCATAGCACGGATGGACGGATTCTGCCACCAGCGGAAAAAAAAAGTCGGTTTCGTCAAGACCTCTTGACAAAGCCATGGGGGGGGTAAGATGTCCTATCATTTTTCAAGGAGCGATGTATGAAGATGGGAAGGACGGTTGCGGCGGCGCTGCTTTTGGCCGCGCTGCTTGCAGGGTGCGCGGACGGTAACGGAACAGCCGCGGACGGCGGAAACAACGGCGCGGCAGGCGGAAGCGGCGGCGGAACGACTGGCGGAAATGGAAGCGAGATTCCGTCCGTGCCGGAGGTGGAGCTTCCGCCGTCGGAAGGGGAGGACATATTCAAGGGAAGGACGTTTTCAGATGGCAGTGATCAGTACGTTTTTTCTACTGACGGCACCTTTGCTCGTATGGGTAAGGGCTCTGATTTTCAGTACATGTATTCTGTGAACAGGGACGGTGAGTTGTGCATAAAACTCGATAAATGGGGAATGGCTTTTGGTTCGGCGGTCGTTAAGTGGTTGTCATTTGATGAAATGGTGCAATATGTGGAAAGCGGAGAATATTTTGCTGATGAGCGTGCATCTGCGTTGGAATCGGTGAAAGATATTGAAGGGCTGCCGGAATGGATGGAAGAGCATGGCATGACGAATTATAAGGAATATGTTGAGTATGTGATTTCTCAAGAGAAATCTTTCTTAGATATGCAAAAGAAATATGGATATCCTTCGTGGCGGAATGAATTCGCTTACCGTCGGTACGCGGTTGAAGAAAGGGACGGCAGATTTGTTTTGACGGAGCAATACGAGGCAAGCTCTGCGTGGTTCCGACTCAGAAATGGCTCAGAAGGAATCAACGGTCTAGCAGTTTGTCCCGGCGTCGGCATTGCTGGATTTGAACCGGAAGGTGTGGACAGCGAGGGGAACGGCACTTACTTCTATTCATATTCCGTTTCGGACGGAAAAATCCTTTTTGTGAACGAAAAGGCTGAATCAATGACATTTCCCGCGACATATACAATTTCCGGCAGCGGCAACGATACGACGTTGGAAATGTCATTTGAATACGGCGGCGTGCAGTACGACGAGACGCTCGATTTCGATCCAGGCACGCTTTATTTGACTAAAGTTGAAGCGGCGGCGTCCTCGCCGCAGGACTAGTCTGCCGCTCCTGCTGAACGGAAGCCCCGCCGGTTCCCGGCGGGGCTTTTTTTGCGCTGCGCGCGCAATCTGGCAGGCATCCGATTTCGCGTGGAAATCGGAGCATGGGCTGCGGTTGAAAACGGCGGCCGTCCGATCTTCAATGCGCAGTGCGTCCTCATTCCGAGCTGTTCGGGGGTTGCGCTTCGTCCTTGCGTCGAAATGTGCTGGTTTCAGTCCGCGTCTGCCGTTCAAAAGGCGGTCGGCACGTGCATTACGAGGTTCGGAATGTCCGGCTTTGTTTCGCGGCGGAACAGGTATTTGAGCGGATGGATGTCGAAGGAATTCGCCGCCCAGCCGCCGACTGCGTTCAAGTCGATGATGTTCAGGCTGACTGGATGCTGGATTGGAAGCACGAGCGCGTCGTCGAGCAGCAGCTGTTCCGCCTGTGCGAGCAGCTTGGAATGCGCTTCGTCGGTGTGCAGCGCGGCGCTGTCCAAAAGCGCGTCATACGCTTCGTTCTTCCAGCCGGAGACGTTGAGCGTGGAGCCGCCGCGGAACAGCTCCAGAAAGGCGAGCGGATCCGCAAAGTCGCCGATCCATGTATAGGAAAACAAGTCCGCGTCCGCCTCCGCGATTCCGGCAAGGTAGGCTTCCGGCGGAATTTCAAGCACTTCCAGCGCGACGCCGAGGGGCGCCCATGCATTGCGCAGCAGCTCCGCCTCATTCTTCATGCGTTCGCCGCCGTTTGTCGCAAAGACGAGCGGAATTTCTGCGTCCGCCGCGATTCCTGCGTTCTGCCGCGCCTGCCTCATCAGTTCCTCCGCTTCAAGACGGTCGGTGTAGACGTATCCCTGCACCTGCGGATAGCCGTTGAGCGGGTAGACGAGCGTCGCCGCCTTGACGAACGTGTTGGCGCGCAGCTCGTCCCATGGAACGGCCTCCAGAAGCGCCGCGCGGAATTCCGCGTTCCGCCAGACGCGCGCGCCGGACGGAGGTTCGCGCGTTCCTTCCGGCTGAGGGGTTGCAGGCGGCTCCTCGCGCACTTTGAAGAACAGGTATTCGGTGGCGAATTCCGCTGTAAGGTGGATGCTGTCCTTGGAAAGCAGCTTCGCGATTTCCGCCGGCCCGCTGATCCAATCCGCCCTCCCGGTGTTGAACAAATAGGCGTTTTCGTCGCCGTCGTTGCTGAAGCGGACGGAGATTTGCTCCAGATGGGGCGCTTCGGCGTCGTAATAATATGGATTCTTCCGCAGCAGCAGCCCGTCGTCCGTCTGTTCCGCAAGATAGAACGGCCCGCTTGCGACGGCTTTGTCCGCATGGACGATTGAAAACGCCGGCATGCACAGCAGCTTTGAAAAATGAGCCGCCGGCGCCTTCAGATGCACGGAGACGGTTTCTGCGTCCGGCGCAAAAATGGCGACGTCCTGCGCGCTTCCGCCGCCGGTGCGGAATTCCTGCGCGCCTTTGATGATGTCGAACAGCGAGGAATAGGGCGCTTCCGGTTCCGACAGCAGCGCCAGCCACGAAGACTTCACGTCCTCCGCTGAAATCGGCGTTCCGTCGCTGAATTTCGCGTCGTCGCGGAGCCGGAACGTCCACCGCTTTTTGTCGCGGGAGATTGTAAAGGAGCGCGCCAGCGCGCAGTTCGGATGCAGCGTGATTGGATCGTAGATGAACAGTCCTTCATACAAGCCGGTGAGAATTTGGGCTTCCGCGCTGTAGGAGGCGGTGTGCGGGTTCAGGTTGTAGGGATGGGCGTCGGCAATGAGGGTGAAGGTGCGCTGCAGCTCCGGCCGTATCTGCTCGCCTGCCTGCGGACCGCCGGGCGGCGGCAGCTCGGCGGCGCTTCCGTCGTAATCGTGCTCCGCGCCTTGCGCGCAGACAGCCGCTGTTGAAATCATCAAGAGGGCGGCGCCTGTCAGAAGAAGCTGCGGGATTTTGTTCATGTCATTCCTCGTTCATGATGCCTAGTTTTTTCATTTGCTCCATTTCTTCGATGTACGAGCAGTATTCCGCGCGCTTCTGGTTCGCCCGGATGATGGCGTTCTTCACCGTAACGAGATCGATTTTCAGCCCCTTGATGTGCGTGCGCTCCTTTGAGGAAATTGAGGACTTGAAGTATTCATCCGCCGCCGTCAGAAGCTGGAGCGTATCCTGGTTGTCGGAAATCTGCTTGCTGGCAAATTGCAGGACGGCATCATCCTGCGCGTTTGTTATTTTTTTATATTCAGGACTGTTCCGGTTGGAAAGAACGGCGAACATCCGCGATTTTCGTTCAATGTTCGCGATGAACGCGTGGATGTCGGTCTGGCGCGTCGTCCTTGCCTGTGATTTTTCGTCGATGAGGATCAGATCATACACGACCGGCGGCTCCTGCAAGTTGAACGCCCGGCGCAACGTCCGCTTGAATTTTTGAAATGCGGTATTCTTCTGCTTTTCAAGTAGCTGCGTGTTGGTCGCAAGCTTTTCGATGATGGCAGCGTAGGTCGGGGCGAGCGACGCAAGCGAGGAGATGGTGTCCGTAAGGAGCGTCTTCGGAT
>CAMWPF010000127.1 GCA_947176045.1 uncultured Treponema sp.
GCACGGGATCGTACCGCCACGAGACGCGCCGCCGCCCGACCTGCTTCGAAAGCGCGATGAGCGTCCGAATGCTTTCGTCAATCGGCGGAACAAGCGGCTCAACGTCCGTGCCGTAGGCGGTGATGGTGTAGTGGAAGTAGGTGCGGTAGGAGTCCGTTATTTCGTGCAGCCGCGGAAGAATCGGCGCGTAGTTTTTCGAGCAGAACATGACAAGATCGATTTTGTCGGGCGAAAGCTCATAGTGCGCAACCTTGTTCGGAAACAGCGGATTGCGCGCATAGACAAAGCCCTCCGCAAACCGCCGCAGAAGCCACTCGGAATAAAACTGCACGGTGTCCGTCCGCGCGCCGGTGTTCAGAATCATGGCAACCTCCCGAATGCTGGCGCGGATTCAATAATCGAGCAGCCGCCCGTTGTCGTTCCATTCGCCGAACATCACGTTCCTGCGCGTGTTCTCGATGAATTTTTCGAGGCGGCTTTTGAACAGTTCGGGCTGCTTCCGCTTGATTTGGATGGTGTCGATTCTGACGCGCTGGTAGAGCGGCGGAAAGCGCTGGAAGTTTTCCCAGACGGTTTGGTCGGACTGCAATGCGCGCAGTATGTCGCTGTCGATTGCGAAGCCGGAAGGCGACATATCGGGAAGGACGGCGCGGCCCGCGTCGGTCATGCGCCCGAGCTTTTCCATCCGGCGGCAGCGTTCTTTGTTCAGCTCGCTCCATGCGGAATGCGGCCTGCGCGGCGCGAACCGTTGTGTGGCAACGCCGCTTTCAAGACGCTTCACGGTGCTGTCAATCCAGCCGAAGCAGAGCGCTTCTTCCACCGCGTCGATGTACCAGAACGTGCCGTCGTCCTGCGGCCGCCCGCGCTTTACGGCGACCCAGCATTCGCCCGCGCTGTCATGATGCTCGGAAAGCCAGAGCCGCAGCTCGCCGCGGTTTTGGGCGCACAGGTGTATTGATTCGGTTTTCATAGTTTGCTGCCAGTTCCTTTTGTTTCGGACGATTCGAGATTCAGCATGGCGGACGCGTGACGTTTCCGGCGCAAGGGATGCGGAGGGCGCGAAGCGGTTGCCGCAGGCAAAAATGCGTCCGCTGCGGATCTGCGGGCTTCGGAAATCAGCGGCTTGAGCTGCTCAAATGGTCGGACTGACGGGCGGCAAGCGGGACGGACAGCCTGTCGGACGTCTGCCTGCGCATGCCGGCATTGGCGCGGAACACGCCGTTCCGTGCCGTCCGCCATGACGGCGCCGTCAAGATTCTCAATGCAGCGGCGTGTGATGCCATCGGCGGCCATCTTACGCCTGCGGCGGCGCGTCGAGCTGGCGGATGCAGTCCGCGGTCTTCTTGCACTCCTCCTTGAGCGTCCCGAATTCGTTGCGGGCTTCGTCTGTGATGTCGTTCCTGCCGCGCAGGAAGTCGGACAGGCGGCTTGCGGATTCGTACAGCGGCGTGAGCGACAGGTTCTGCCCCACGCCCTTTATCGTGTGCGCCGCACGGAACGCTTCCTCCGCGTTCCCCGCTTCCATGGACTCGCACAGCAGCGCATAGCTTGGATCCTTCAAGAGCATCAGGAGGAATTTCTGGATCCTCTCGTCCTTTCTGAGGCGGCTGAATACGCCGTCATAGTCTGCGCCCATCGCTGCATAGCATTCTTGTACCGTCATTTTTTCTCCCATTGCAATTTTTTTTAATGCAGCGCAGGTGCGGCGCATTTTTTTTTCAGGATTGCGTCCGCTCCGGCGCGCGCTACAGCGGCTCCTGTGCGGCTCCCATCATTTCGGCTGAGGTCTTACCCCCCCCCATGCGGTTTACGCCGTCCGCCTTTCCAAGCAGCCCCGATGCCGAGCGGATGATTCCCACCGCGCCCTGATACTCGGGCGTTCCGCCTTCCGTCCAGACGGAACGGGTGGTGATGCTCATCCATTTTTCCTGCCCCTTGATGTTCATGAGGTATTTGTCCTCGCAGAACGGTCTTTCCGGCGACGTCTGCTTCGCACGCTCGACGAGCAGGGCAAAGTCTCCCGGCGCGAACAGACTGCTTTCCGGCCCGTCCTTTGCGGCATGGATGATTGTCTCCGAAATTCCGAGCCGCTCTGCCGCGAGCTCCGACAGGTTCATCACGTCCGGGTTCGTGTCAAGTTCGAACATGACGTGCCGCGTAAGGGTCTCAATCAGTTCGCCTTTCTTTTGGAGCTGGCGGACGCGCTTTACAAGGTGGCGGGAGCGGTCGAAGTTCTGCGCCTCCGTGCCGCAGATTTCTTCCGGCACTTTGATTTCCTGCAGGCTGCCGAGGGAGCCTTTGAGCAGTTCGTTCTTGAGTTTGTCGGAAATTTCGGAGAGCGCTGAAAGCAGGTCGGGATTCATCTCGCCGCATTCGCCGTTCAAAATCATCTTTACCGCCTTCTCATGCGGGAACGCCTCCTTGTAGCACCGCTTGCTCGTGAGCGCGTCGTATACGTCGGCGAGCGCGACGACCTGCGCTGAAATCGGAATCTGCTCGCCCGCAATGCCGTCCGGATAGCCCTTGCCGTCCCAGCGCTCGTGGTGCCAGCGGCAGATTTCATAGGCGTACTTGACCAGCGGCTCGTCCTTCCACATGCCAAGCTCGTCGAGCATTTCGGCGCCCTTCATGGAATGCGTCTTCATGATGGCGAATTCTTCCGGCGTGAACCGTCCCGGCTTGTTGAGGATTTCGTCGGGAATCGCAATCTTGCCGATGTCGTGGAGCGCGGACGCGCTGCATATCAGCGAGACGTCCTTTTCAGAAATGCCGTACTTCGTCGTCGTCTTGAGCAGATGTTCCAGAATCATCTTTGTAATCATGGAGACGTGCAGGACGTGCAGGCCGCTTTCTCCGTTGCGGAATTCGACGATGTGCGACAGGATGTTTATCATGAGCATGTTGTCGCGCGCCTTTTCGTACAGCTGGCTCGCCGCGAAGTTTGAAAGCTCCTTCTGCTGTGCGGAAAGCGAGATGGTGCTTGTGATGCGCCGCCTGATGACGCGCTCGTTGAACGGCCGGTCGATGAAGTCGATGACGCCGAGGTCGTAGGCGCGTTCAATGGTAGCTTCGTCCTTTTCGGACGAAATCATGATGACTGGAATGTCATTTATCCAGTCCTTCTGGTTCATGATTTCAAGCAGCTCGAATCCGTCCATCTTCGGCATCACGATGTCGAGCAGCACGACTGAAAAGTCATGCCTGCCGTTCAGAATCATGGTGTATGCTTCCATGCCGTTTGATGCCGTATGCACGTCGTAATCGCCTTCAAGCATATCCGACAGCAGCTCCCTGTTCATCTCCGAATCATCTACAATCAGAATTTTGTGCCTTTCCACAGTACTCCGTCCTTTGCCAGAATATGGTTTCCCCAATAAATATAGCAAATTATTTGATATAGTTCGATAGAATCTGCATGAGCCGCTCCACATCGATCGGCTTTGCGATATGCTCGTTCATGCCGCATTCCCTGCTGTGCTGGATGTCGTCGGAGAACGCGTCCGCCGTCATAGCGATGATCGGAAGGTTCGCGTCGGAGCGGTTGAGCGCGCGGATGTTCTTCGACGCGTCGTAGCCGTTCATGACAGGCATGCGGATGTCCATGAGGATCACGTCGTAATGTCCGATTTCCGACTTGGAGAACATATCCACGCAGACAAGGCCGTTCTCCGCACGGTCAAGCACAAAGCCCTCCTCTGAAAGAATTTCGCTGGCAATCTCCCAGTTGAGGTCGTTGTCTTCGGCGAGGAGGATGCGCTTTCCCACAAAATGCTGCGCCTTCTCTTCCTTTGCCTCCTCCTTTTTTTCGGTGCCAAGCATGTACGGGCTCAAGCCCAAAAACAGGTTCGACTTGAACAGCGGCTTCGAGATGAAGCCCTGCGCGCCCGCCGCGCGCGCCTCGTCCTCGATGTCGCTCCAGTCGTAGGCGGAAATGATCAGAATCGGAACGTCGTCGCCCAAGTGCCTGCGCAGCTCCCGCACCGTCTCAAGTCCGTTCATGTCCGGCATCTTCCAGTCGAGCAGGATTATCTGGTAGTCGTCGTTCACGGCATGGCGCTTGCGCGCCATGTCCACGGCAAGCTTTCCGCCCGCCGCCCATTCCGCCTGGATTCCGATTTCCTTGAGCGAGGTGATGGCGCTGCGGCACAAGTCCTCGTCGTCGTCCACAACGAGCATCTTCCATGGCGGAAGCGCCATGTCCAGCTCCTGCACGGCGGCGCGCTCCAAGTCGAGCGTTATGCGGAATTCGCTTCCTTCGCCGAGCGTGCTGCGTATCTCGATCGTGCCGCCCATCGCGTCCACAATCGCCTTGGTGATCGCCATGCCCAATCCGCTGCCTTCCGTCTTGTGGACCTGCTGGCTCTGCTCGCGCGAGAATTTGTCGAAGATCTGCCGTTGGAATTCCTTCGTCATGCCGATTCCGGTGTCCTTCACCGTGAACTGGCAGCGCACGAAGCCCGCGCCGAGCGGAGAGTCGTCCTGCCGCAGGTAGACGTGCACCGAGCCGCCTTCCGGCGTGAACTTTATGGCGTTTGACAGGAGGTTCAGCAGGATTTGGTTGAGGCGCACGCTGTCGCAGTAGACGCTTTCAGTCTGGATGTCTTGAATGAAGATGTCGAACACCTGGCTCTTGGCCTTTATCTGCGGCTGCGCGATGTTCACGATGCTGTCCATCGTCTCCCGCAGCGATACGATGTGCGTGTTGAGCGAAAGCTTTCCGCTTTCAATCTTGCTCATGTCGAGGACGTCGTTGATAAGCCCAAGCAGGTGCTTGCTCGACAGCGCGATCTTCGCAAGGCAGTCGGTGACGCGCGAAGTGTCGCCGATATTCGCCTGCGCGATCGCCGTCATGCCGACGATGCCGTTCATGGGCGTGCGGATGTCGTGGCTCATGCTCGAAAGGAATTCGCTTTTCGCCATGCTCGCCTTGACCGCCTCCTGCTCCGCCATGCGCAGATCCTCCAGCTGCTCGTGCGACATACGGTAGTACTGGATGAAAATCAGGAGGAAGCAGATGAATATGATTCCTCCGGAGAGCAGCATCGAACGGGTGCGGTCGGAATTGAGCGAACTGACGGCGCGGTCGAGCGTTCCGTAGGGCATCACGGACAGAAGGAACCAGTCGGTCTGGCCGAGCACGGAACAGTAGATGTTCTGGCGGATTCCGTCTATCATGGCGTGCGCGCTGTACGGGGCGTGGTTCTGCATCGCCTCCTTCCTGTCTCTTAGACCATCTCCGAGCCCACGAGACTAAGGCGAATCTCGTAAGCCGTCTTGGGCTTGTAAAAAAA
>CAMWPF010000128.1 GCA_947176045.1 uncultured Treponema sp.
AAAATTGCAGGTCGGCCTCAGCCAGTCTGTGGACCATTCCGCCTTGGACAGCGACTACGACGGATTTGTCGACGGGCGTGCCGACGCCGGATATGTGGCCGGCGAAAAGATTAAGATTGACTACCATAACGCGCAGGGCGAGCAGATCAACTGCGTTACAATTGCGGAAAAGCTGGTCAACGACCGCTCCGACCTGATCCTCGCGATTGCGACGCCTGCGGCGCAGGCGGTCGCGAACCTGACGAAGAAGATTCCGATTCTGGTGACGACCGTCACCGATCCTGCGTCCGCGAAGCTCGTCAAGTCCAACGATGCGCCCGGTACGAATGTTTCCGGCACGTCCGACCTGACGCCCTGCGCCGCCCAGATCGGGCTGTTGAAGGAGCTTGTTCCGTCCGCGAAGAAAGTCGGAATGCTGTACTGCTCCAGCGAGCAGAATTCGTACTTCCAGATCGAACTGGCGAAGCGCGCCTGCGACGAGCTTGGTCTGGAATACATCGACGGCACCGTCTCCAATTCAAATGAAATCCAGCAGGTCGTCCAAAGCCTCTGCGGAAAGGTGGACGCCATTTATACGCCGACCGACAACATGATTGCCGCCGGCATGGCGACCGTCGCGCAGGTTGCAGTCGAGAACAAGATTCCGGTCATCTGCGGCGAGGAAGGCATGGTTCGTGCGGGCGGACTTGCGACGTACGGCATCAACTATTACGAGCTTGGCAGGCAGACTGCCGCGATGGCGGTGGAAATCCTCCGGGACGGCAGGAAGCCTGCGGAAATGCCGATCCAGTATCAGGAGCAGTTCGACCTGTGCGTCAACGAGCGGACCGCGGAAGCGCTCGGCATTGCAGTTCCTGAAAATCTGGAGTAAGCATGGCAGTTTTGCTTGCGATGGAGGGCGCGGTCTCCCAGGGAATCCTCTGGGGGCTGATGACGCTCGGCGTCTTTCTGACGTTCCGCATTCTGAACATTGCGGACATGACGGTAGACGGAAGCTTTGCGGCGGGCGGCGCGGTAACCGCCGTCCTGATTGTGAACGGCATGAATCCGCTCCTGACGCTCATATTCGTCTTCGCGATGGGAACGCTGACCGGGCTTGCGACGGGACTGATGAACACCAAGCTGAAGATCAACATCCTGCTGGCGAGCATCCTCACGCAGATTGCGCTGTATTCCATCAACATACGCATCATGGGCAAGGCGAACACGCCGCTCATCGGGCTGCCGACGATGATGAACCAGCTCAGGGACTTTTCCGGCGGGCGGCTTACGGTAACGCACGCGTCGCTTGCGATTGGAGCCGTCATCATTGCCGCCGTCGTGGCGCTGATGTACTGGTTCTTCGGAACGGAGCTGGGAAGCGCCATCCGCGCGACGGGAAACAACGAGCACATGGTGCGCGCGCTCGGCGTCAACACGGACACGATGAAGATTCTCGGGCTGATGCTTTCCAACGGAATGGTGTCGCTTTCCGGCGCGCTCGTCGCCCAAAGCCAAGGGTACGCGGACGTCGGCATGGGAACGGGAACGATTGTCGTGGGGCTTGCCTCCATCATCATCGGCGAGGTGATTTTCGGGCAGCGCTTCGGATTCTGGTACGTGCTGCTTTCCGCGGTGTTCGGCTCGGTGATCTACCGGATTGTCGTCGCAGTCGTCCTCCAGCTCGGCTTGAAGTCCACCGACTTGAAGCTGCTGACGGCGCTCATCGTCGCCGCGTCGCTTTCGGTTCCCGTCGTCAAGGGGCGGATCATGCGCCGCCGCCGCGCGCTTCCGGGAATGAACGTCAACGAGGAGGAGGACACGCGCCACGCCTTTGTCGGACGGCGGCATGACGATGAACCGTCCGGCGGGGAGACGCTATGCTGAAGCTGTGCTCTGTTTCAAAGACATTCAATCCGGGAACGATTACGGAAAAGCGCGCGCTCAAGGACGTCAGCCTGGAATTGCAGGACGGCGACTTTGTGACTGTCATCGGCGGAAACGGCGCGGGAAAGTCGACGCTGCTGAACCTCATCGCCGGAGTCCACCACACGGACACCGGCTCGATCATTCTGGACGGCATGGATTTGACCGGGCGGCCGGAACATTGCCGCGCGAAGTACTTGGGGCGCGTCTTCCAAGATCCGATGCTCGGAACGGCGGGCAGCATGGAAATCGAGGAGAACCTCGCGATGGCGATGCGCCGCGGGCGTCGGCGGGGGCTTTCTTGGCACATCCAGCCGGCGGAGCGTTCCGTCTATCGGGAGAAGCTCGCGCTGCTCGACTTGGGGCTGGAGGATCGGATGCACTCGAAGGTCGGGCTGCTTTCCGGCGGACAGCGGCAGGCGCTCACGCTGCTGATGGCGACGCTGCAAAAGCCGCGCCTCCTCCTGCTGGACGAGCATACCGCCGCGCTCGACCCGAAGACCGCCAGAAAGGTTCTTGAGCTGACGGAGGAGTTCGTCGCGAAGGACAATCTGACGACGTTCATGGTGACGCACAATATGCGCGACGCGATCCGGTACGGCAGTCGCCTGATTATGATGATGGAAGGGCGGATCGTCTTCGATGTAAGCGGAGAGGAAAAGAAGAATTTGAAGGTCGAGGATCTGCTTGCAAAGTTCAGTGTTGCGGGCGAGGTCAACGACCGAATGATATTGGGGTGAAAGAATGACGCCGAGCCAAATGCTGGGAAATCCCGACTACATTTGTTGGGATCCGAAATTTGAAATTGGAATTCCTGTCATCGACGAACAGCACAAGACGCTTGTCGAATTGTGCAACCGCTTTTATCAGGAATTGATTCAGAACAAGGCCGCTGGAAATCCGCCGTGGGATCAGTCGCTGAAAGGCGCCCTGCGCGAGTGCGTCGATTATGTGAAGACGCACTTCAAGAACGAGGAGACGCTCATGACGGCGTGCGGCTATCCGAATTTTTCCGAACACAAGAAGATGCACGATATGTTCATCAAAAAAATTCTTGAGACGACGAACGATTTTCAGGAGGCGACCATCGGAACGGCGTTCAAGTTCGTGAAATTCCTGTACGACTGGATCCTGTCGCACATCGCGCACGAGGACAAGCTGTACGTGAAGTGCGTCCTTGACTACTACCGCCAGACGAAGGGCGCGCAGCAGTAGCGCATTGCGTTCCGTGCGCATCCGGCGTCATGCCGCGGGCGTAAAAGCGGAACAAAAGACGGAAACGGAATGGAAGCGCCGTCCGCGTGATGCGGACGGCGCTGTGCTTTAACGGCGCGGGCTGTTCCGCGGCGCACTGCGCTTTCCGTTGGAAATCCGCGGAGCGGCGCGGACGTCCGCTTTTATTGTACATTGCGCGGAAATGCAGTATATTTGTAGGCGAAACTATATGAGCGGGATGCGCAAGGCTATGGAGCACCTGCGGAGCAGTCCACCGCAACGGAGCGGAGCGCGTATGCGCGAGGCGGAGCGAGGAGGATGAGCGCAAGCGAAGTGCGGAACAGCCGGCCTGCCGTCAGGCAGGATGCGCCCGAAAAAATCGAGGTAACATTATGGCAGACACAATGCACGTTTTGGAGAAGAATCCAAACTGGAAGGGGCGGCGCGGGCCGGTCGTCCTGGTGATTATGGACGGCGTGGGCTACGGAAAGTTCGCGGACGGGGATGCGGTCAAGGCGAGCCGCATGAAGTACCTTGACTGGTTCACGGCGAACTGTCCGCACACGAAGCTCAAGGCGCACGGAACGGCGGTGGGGCTTCCGAGCGACGACGACATGGGAAACAGCGAGGTCGGGCACAACGCGATGGGCTGCGGGCGCGTCTTTGCGCAGGGCGCGAAGCTCGTGGGCGTTTCGATTGAAAGCGGCGAGATGTTCAAGGCGGCGACGTGGCAGAAGCTTGTTGCGAACGTGAAGGCGACGGGCGGCGCGCTGCATTTCATCGGACTTGTCTCGGACGGAAACGTCCACTCGCACATCGATCACCTGAAGGCGATGGTTTCGCAGGCGGCGAAGGACGGCGTGAAGAAAATCCGCGTGCACGCTTTGCTTGACGGGCGCGACGTTGACCCGACGAGCGCGCTGAACTACATCACGCCGCTTGAGGAATTCCTTGCGGGATTTTCTGGATGCGACTACAAAATTGCGTCCGGCGGCGGGCGGATGTACATTACGATGGACCGCTACAACGCGGACTGGAGCATGGTGGAGCGCGGCTGGAAGGCGCACGTCCTCGGCGAGGGGCGGCAGTTTGAGAGCGCGACAAAGGCGATTGAAGCCTACCGCGCCGAAGTTCCCGGCTTGCTCGACCAGGACATGCACGAGTTCGTCATCGCCGAGAACGGGAAGCCCGTCGGAACAATCAACGACGGCGACAGCGTGATTTATTTCAACTTCCGCGGCGACCGCGCGCTTGAGATGACGAAGGCGTTCGAGACTCCGGCGGGAGCCGACTTCCCCTATTTTGACAGGAAGCGCGTTCCGAACGTCGAGTACGCGGGCATGATGGAGTACGACGGCGACGCGCACGTTCCGGCGCAGTACCTCGTGAATCCGCCGAGCATAGACCGCACGATGGGCGAGTACCTCACGAAAAGCGGCGTGAAGCTGCTTGCGATTTCCGAGACGCAGAAGTACGGACACGTAACCTACTTCTTCAACGGAAACCGGCAGGGCAAGTTCGACGAGAAGCTTGAGGACTACGTTGAAGTTCCGAGCGACGTCGTTCCGTTCGAGCAGCGTCCGTGGATGAAGTGCGCGGAAATCACCGACAAAGTGATTGAGGCAATCAAGAGCGGAAAGTACGACCACATCCGCCTGAACTTCCCGAACGGCGACATGGTGGGGCACACGGGCGTGTTCAACGCGGTTGTCTGCTCGATGGAAGGAATGGACTTGCAGCTCGGGCGGCTCAAGGCGGCGATTGACGAGGCGGGCGGAATTCTCTGCCTGACCGCCGACCACGGCAACTCGGACGACATGTACGAGCACGCCAAGGACGGCAGCGTCAAGAAGGACGCGGACGGCGAGCCGAAAGCCAAGACGAGCCACAGCCTGAACCCCGTGCCGGGCATCATCTACGACCCCGAGTACAAAGGCGAGTACGACAACACGAAGCTCAACGAAGGCTTGGGCATCTCGAGCTGGCCGGCGACGCTCATGCAGCTGATGGGCTACGTCCCGCCGAGCGATTATGACAAGTCGATGCTGATTATGAAATAGGCAGGAACGGCGGAAGCAGGAATGCTTCCGCCTGCTGGTCATCGACGACTCCCGGACAAGCCCCATCTGCCGCCACCTGCT
>CAMWPF010000129.1 GCA_947176045.1 uncultured Treponema sp.
CATGGCGTTCATTTCAAGGAAGGCGGCTGTGCCTGACGGACTGCGGACAGCGGCGGAGGCGCTCGCCTCGCAGGGAAAGACGCCGCTGTTCTTTGCGGAGGGCGGCGTGCTGGCGGGCGTCATCGCGGTCGCCGACGTCATCAAGCCGGACAGCGCGGACGCGGTGCGGCAGCTGCGGGATATGGGTATCAGGACGGTCATGCTTACTGGCGACAATGCGCGGACGGCTGCCGCGGTCGGCGCAGAGGCGGGCGTGGACGAAGTGGTCGCGGGCGTCCTTCCAGACGGCAAGGATGACGCGGTGAAGGCGCTCAAGGATTGCGGCGCCGTCGCGATGGTCGGCGACGGAATCAACGACGCTCCGGCGCTCATGGGCGCGGATGTCGGCATCGCCATCGGAGCCGGAACGGACATCGCGATTGACGCTGCGGACGTGGTTCTCATGAAAAGTTCGCTCGCCGATGTTCCCGCCGCAATCAGGCTGAGCCGCGCCACGCTGCGCACCATTCATGAGAACTTGTTCTGGGCGTTCTTCTACAATGTCGTCGGAATTCCGCTGGCGGCGGGCGTGTGGATTCCGCTGTTCGGCTGGAAGCTGAATCCGATGTTCGGCGCGGCGGCGATGAGCCTTTCGAGCTTCTGCGTCGTGATGAACGCGCTGCGGCTCAACCTGTTCGATATGCGCCGGACTGCCCGGAAAAAACGGACGCGCGCGGCGGGGCAGCCTGCCGAACCGCGCGTCTGCACGGAGAAGGGAAAGGAAGCGGAGGAAAAAATGGAAAAGACTGTGAAGATTGAAGGAATGATGTGCGGGCACTGCGAAGCCCATGTAAAGCAGGCGCTGGAAGCGATTGGCGGCGTGGAAGGCGCCACCGTCAGCCATGAGGCCGGAACGGCCGTCGTCTCGCTGTCTGCGGACGTGTCCGACGACGCGCTCAAGGCCGCCGTGGAAGCGGCCGGCTACACGGCCGTGTCGGTTTCATAGCGCGCCGCGTCGGGGGATTCGCGGTTGCACAGAACAATCAAAAATAGTATAGTTATGCCAGTCGAATTTTTTCAGGCGCGCCTGATAAAGCATACACGAAGGAGTAATTATGACAGTTAATGACATCAAGCATGCGAAAATCAAAGCATGGATTGAAGAATGTGTCGCGATGTGCGAACCTGACAATGTGGTTGTCTGCGACGGATCGACGGCTGAATATGACCGCCTGATGAAAAAATGCGTTGATGCCGGGCTTGCGACTCCGCTTGCGAAAAAACCGAACAGCTTCCTTTTCCGCTCCCTGCCGAGCGATGTTGCGCGCGTTGAGAACCGCACGTTCATTTCCTCCGTAAAGGAGGACGATGCGGGACCGACGAACCACTGGATCGACCCCAAGGAGCTCAAGGCGACGATGAGCGGCCTCTACAAGGGCTGCATGCACGGACGCACGATGTACGTCATTCCGTTCTGCATGGGCCCGCTCGGCTCTCCGATTGCAAAGTACGGAATCGAGCTGACTGACTCCGAGTACGTCGTCCTCAACATGGACATCATGACGCGCGCCGGCGAAAAAGTCTGGGAGCAGCTCGGAACTGACGGCGACTTCGTTCCGTGCCTCCACTCCGTCGGAAAGCCGCTCAACAACGGCGAGAAGGACAACGGCATCTGGCCGTGCGCCGATGTCGAGCACAAGTACATCTCGCACTTCCCGGAGGAGCGCCTCATCTGGTCCTACGGCTCAGGCTACGGCGGAAACGCCCTGCTCGGAAAGAAGTGCTTCGCGCTCCGCATCGCGACAGTCATCGCTCGTGAGGAAGGCTGGCTCGCCGAGCACATGCTCATCCTCAAGCTCACCAATCCGCAGGGCGAGGTCAAGTACGTTACCGGCGCGTTCCCGTCGGCCTGCGGAAAGACGAACCTCGCCATGCTCATTCCGACGATTCCGGGCTGGAAGGTCGAGACGGTCGGCGACGACATCGCATGGATGAAGTTCGGCGAGGACGGACGGCTGTACGCAATCAATCCTGAGGCGGGCTTCTTCGGCGTCGCTCCGGGAACTTCAGAAGAATCAAACAAGAACGCGCTCATTTCCGCGGAAAAGAACACCATCTTCACGAACTGCGCCCTCACCGAGGACGGAGACGTGTGGTGGGAAGGAATCGGCTATCCTGCGAAGGGCAAGCTTGTCGACTGGAAGGGAAACACGCGCGACGCGCTCCCGAAGGACAAGGCTCCCAAGGGCGAGGAGATGGCGCACCCGAACGCGCGCTTTACGGCTCCCGCAAAGCAGTGTCCGTGCATCGCTCCCGAGTGGGAGGATCCGAAAGGCGTTCCGATTTCCGCAATCCTCTTCGGCGGCCGCCGCCCGTCAACTGTTCCGCTCGTGCATCAGGCGCGCAGCTGGAACCACGGCGTGTTCCTCGGCTCGATTGTCGGCTCTGAAATCACCGCGGCTTCCACAATCAACGCCGCCGATGTCGGAAAAATCCGCCGCGACCCGTTCGCAATCCTGCCGTTCTGCGGCTACAACATGGGCGACTATTTCGCGCACTGGATCAAGGTCGGCGCGGGCGCAGACCAGGACAAGCTTCCGAAAATCTTCTATGTGAACTGGTTCCGCAAGGACGACGCGAACAAGGATCTTCCGGGCGGATTCATGTGGCCGGGCTACGGCGACAACAGCCGCGTGCTCGCGTGGATTTTCGACCGCTGCGACGGCAAGGACAACTACGTCGACACGCCGATCGGCTATATGCCCAAGGAAGGCGCGCTCAACCTCGACGGACTTTCCGACGTCTACAAGGCGCAGATTCCTGCAATCACTGCGGTTGACAAGGAAGGCTGGCTGAAGGAAGTCAAGGACATCCGCGAGAACCACTATCCGAAGTTCGGAGCGCATCTGCCGAAGGAGCTTACGGAGTGCCTTGATGACCTTGAGGCGCGCCTGAGCAAGTAGGCGGAATTTTCTGAAAATCGGAATGCAGGAGGAGGAATGCGTCATGCGCATTTCTTCTGCCGTGCATGATCATGCAAGCGTCCCGGCGGTTTGTGCGCCGGGACTTTTTTTGCTTTTAGCGGAGGAATTATGAATGTTGCGGTAACGTATGAGGACGGCGGAATTTTCCAGCACTTCGGGCATACGAAGCAGTTCAAGCTGTACGAAGTGGACGGAAGCGAAGTGAAGCCGGGCGATGTTGTTTCGGCGGGCGGAGTGGGACACGGCGCGCTTGCCGGATTTCTGAAGGAGCGCGGCGTGGATGTCTTGATCTGCGGAGGCATCGGCGGCGGCGCCCAGACCGCGCTTGCACAGGCGGGAATCAAGCTGTACGGCGGCGTTTCGGGAAGCGCTGACGAAGCCGTGCGCCGCCTTGCGGAAGGAACGCTTGCCTGCAATCCAAATGTCCAGTGCAGTCGCCACGGCGGCCATGAGGACGGTTCGCGCCAGTGCGGCGCGCACAGTTGCGGCGGTTCGTGCGCACGGTAGCGGCGGGGTTTTAGGGGCGGAAGCCCCTAGGAGAAGGGGTAGCGGAGAAGAGCCGCACGGAACGGGCGGCTCTTCGGAGCGAGGGGAAGGCTTTCCCCTCTGAGACAGATTGCTCCGCCGCAATGACACGCTGGCGTGTTTCTGATATAGTGGGGGTATGAATAAGATTCGTGTGGCGTCGTTGTGTACGCTTGTTCCGGCGGGGCTGTTCTCCCTGCTGTGCGTTCATTTTTGTGCGGATGTTTCGTTCGCGGCGTTTCCGCTGGGCGCGCTGTTTTCTGCTGCCGCGGCGTTCTTCCTGTTTGTGCGCGTCGTCCTGCGCCGGGATTTTTCGGCGGTTCCCGCCGCGCGGAAGCTTTTGCAATATCTGCCGTTCGCGCTGCTTGCGGCGTTCATCCTGCGGCGCGCCGGGCGCCTTGGCACGGCGTATTGGTACGATGTGGTGACGGTGTTGCTCTGGTGCGCGGTCTTCGTCGCGTCGCTGGCGACGCTGTTTTTTTTGAATCCCAAGCGGATCCTTTCGGTTGTTCCTGAATGGCAGGAGGCGGCGGACAGGCAGTCGGAAAAGGCGGGCAGGAAGAAGGGCGCGTTCGTAACGCCGGGCGTGAGCGCGCGCCGCGTTGCACTTGAAGTCCTCGACTGGGTGGACGCGCTTGTTCAGGCTGTGTTCATGGTGCTGCTGATCCAGATTTTCATCTTGCAGCTGTACGTGATTCCGTCCGAATCGATGGTTCCAGCGTTCCTTGTCAATGACCGGGTGGTCGTGTTCAAGACGGCGAGCGGCCCGAAATTTCCGCTTTCCGACGTGGGACTGCCCTGCCTCAGGAAGTACAGCCGCGGCGACGTGGTGGTGTTCCGCAATCCGCATTACAGCCTTGACCGCCGTTCGGAAGTCCGCACGGTGGTTTCGCAGATTCTCTATATGCTTACGTTTACCGGCGTCAATTTGAATGTGGACGCGTCTGGGCAGCCGAAGGCGGATCCGCTTGTCAAGCGGATTTGCGGCGTTCCCGGCGAGCAGCTTGTCATGCAGGACGGAATCCTGTACGCGCGGACGGCGGATTCGGACGGATTTGCGCCGGTCAGGCTGGACGAGAAATTCGCCGCATGGAACTTGAACACTGTCCCCGCCGCCGTGCTGCGCGGCATCCAGCACCTGCCGCTTTCCCAGTCCGACTATGAGGCGGTGCTTGCGGTCGAAGCTGAGCGCCGCGCGCTTGATTGGAGCGCCGCCGCCGCTGAATGCCGGGAGATTGCCGCCGCCTTCCAGAAGCTGCATTCTGCGGCGCACTGCCAAGCGGCGGCTGATTTTGGAGGTCCGGGCGCGCGTTCCGCCGCGGAAGTTCCGCTGTTCGAGTACGCGCTGTTCCATGACAACGCCGACAATACGCTGGCGCTGCTTGCGGCGGACGACGGAGCGGACTGGTTTTCCGCGTTCATGACGGAGTGGGCCGACGGCATGGCGGCGGCTGAGGCGGCGTTTTCAGACGATATGTACGCTGCGGCGAACTATGCGCTCAACCTTATGATAAAGCGGTGCGTCGGGCGGCTGTTCGTGCGGAACGCGGAATTGTACGCGCAGGGTGCGGCTCCCGCGCAGTGGGGCGCGGATGACGCCGTCTTTGACGCGCTTTCCGAGGCGGAGCGGCTCAATTTCTATCTTTTAATTTTGGATCAGCGGAATATGCCGGTGTTCCCGGCGGATGATGCGGACGGAAATCCTTGCTTCATTCCGGAAGGGAAG
>CAMWPF010000130.1 GCA_947176045.1 uncultured Treponema sp.
TCCGCATCGCGACCGCCGTAACAATCGGGGAAAGGAGGATATTGACCAAATCATTGGCAACCAGCAGCGTGTTTATGAGGATTTCCTTCTTCTCAAGCAGGCGGCCGGCACGAACCGCGCGCCGGTCCTTTTCGCGGCGCAAAATCCGAAGCCGCAATTTGTTCATGGAAAGAAACGAGCTTTCTGAAATGGAAAACAGCATCGACAGGACGACCAAAACCGCCGATGCAAGCAAAAGCCCCGCCAACTCAATCATACCACCTTCATCTCCAAAGCCGAAACACATGCGCAAACGCGCAAACGGCGGCGCTTCGCGCCGCCGTCACTGCCGACTGATGTACAATCTGCGAAGCCGTTACTTCGCGTCTGCCGACTGCGCCTCGGCATCCGCGCGATCCTGCTCGGAGAATGAAATAATCCGCGCAATCAATTCGGCGATATTCTCCGCGTAGCTGCTTTCCGGCGCCGCCTCAACCGCCTTGTCCAGCAGGGAAACGACGCCGTCGATGTCCGGCGCACCGGAACTGATCAGCAAATTTGCGGCGGCATAATACAACGTCTGCCGATCCACCGGATCAAGCCGGCTGTCTTCTGCGAACTTCTCATACACATCGACCGCCTCCGCAACTTCCATTTTGACAAGGCGCGCATACGCATCGCTGTGCGCGGTCGCAACAAGGTACTTGCTGACAAGCCCGGTTTCGTTCTTTTTATCCAAATCAGGCACCTTCCGGTACAGCTCCGCCAGCAGCATCGTCTGCGTCTGCGGCGTGGCGTTGTACAGCGCGTCAATCGCCCGCACCCGTTCAAGCGCGGAGCCTTTTCTGGCGGCGGCGGCCAAAGCGGAAATTTCCTGAACAGCCTCGTCTTCCTGCTCGACAAGCTGGACATATCCGTCCACCGACGGCGAAAGATAATCAAAGACGACCGTCGCGACGTAGTAGCCCTCCTTCGTCGTAATGATGACCGACGGCGTTTCACGAATGAAAAGCAGGTCGGCGACTTCATACTGGCGCTCCTTCAGCGCCTGATTCTTTTCCGCCGCCTTCTGCTCCTCGCTCGTCGCAGACTCAAGGTCGAAGCCCATCATCCGCGCCTCTTCCGTAAAATCAAAATGAACGCAGACATACCGCTCCGACAAAGCCTCCGTAAACTCCGGGGACGACAGCAGGAGCGCGACGCCGTCCGCAGAACCGTCAAAATCCACGTCGGAATTCACAAACAGCAGGATGTTCTTGTCCTGCGCGGCGGCAACCTTTTTCGCCGCGTCAAAATCCTCATACCAGCCGTTCGCATCCGGCTTCGCACGGCAGCCGCCCAAAACCAGCGCGGCGCACAGCCCCGCAATCAACGCAATTCTCTTCATTTCTTCACCTTTCCTTTTCCTTTCTGCATCAATAGAAATACCGCACCCCGGCGGCAAAAATATTCTGGCAGGAATTCTCCTGCGGATTTTCAAGCGGATTTCCCGCGACGTTCCGAATCAAATCGTACGACGCGCCGCCCGCCTCCGTGCCGATGGTGCGCTCGCTGTGCCCCATCTTGCCGAGGATGCGTCCGTCCGGGCTGGTGATTCCTTCGATTGCAAACAGCGAGCCGTTCGGATTGTCCGGCTCCGCGACCGCAGGAATTCCATGTTCGTCGACATACTGAGAAAAAATCTGCCCACGCGCGAACAGCGCCTCCGCAGTCCGTTCGTCCATCACAATCCGCCCCTCGCCATGGGAAATCGGAACCAGATGAATCCGGCTGTCGATGACGGACGGATCCATCGCCCACGGGCTTGCCGCGGAGACAATCCGCGTCCGCGCAATCCGCGAAATATGCCGCCCCACCGTGTTGAACGTCAGCGTCGGCATTTCTTCTGCCGGAGCGCAAATTTCGCCGGAAATCACCAGCCCCGTCTTGATGAGCGCCTGGAAGCCGTTGCAGATTCCCAGCACAAGGCCGTCCCGCTTTTGCAGCAAGTCCATGACCTGCGCGGCAATCCGCGGCTCCCGCAGGACGTTCGCGATGAATTTCCCGGAACCGTCCGGCTCGTCTCCGGCGCTGAATCCGCCGGAAAGCGCCAGAATCTGCGCTCCGGCGAGCCGCCGCTCCAGCTCGGACAGCGAGCGCTCCAGCGCCTGCGGCGTATTGTTTGCAAAGACGAGCAGCTCCGTCTCCGCTCCGGCAAGCTGGAACGCCCGCGCCATATCGTATTCGCAGTTCGTGCCGGGAAACACCGGCAGCAGGACGCGCGGCTTTGTTTTCGGGCGCACAAGCTGGAACGACGGATTGCGGCGGACGTCGCCCAGCGACTTGTGGACGGCGCGCGCGAAGACCGGCAGCTCCTTCTGAACCGCAGCGCCGCTCACCGGCGGGAACACCTTTGAAAGCGTCCGCTCCCACGCCGCCTCCGCCTCGGAAAGCGGAAGCGCCATGCCGCCGATTCCCGGAACGTCCAGACGGATTTCCGGCGCCGCACTCGTCCGTCCCACTTCCGAAAGCGTTCCCGGCGCAAACGCAGAAGCCGCCAGCTCCTCCTCCGCCTCCACGACGATGGCGCCGTACAGCGGCGTGAACAAGTCAGCCGCACAAGCCGCGCCTTCCGGCGCAATGCCGGCGGCCGTGCAGGAGCGCGGAACCGCCGTGATATCGGCGCCGATCCGGTTGCCCAACGCCATCTTTGTCAGCGCCTCCGCGATGCCGCCGGCGCACACCGGATACATCGCCGCAATCTTTCCGGCGCCGCTCAAGCGGCACAGTTCGTCCGTATTTTTGGCGAACGCGGCGAAATCGGGCGCCAGCTCCGCGGAATACGGAACCGACACGAGGTACACGCGGTCTCCCGCCTTCTTGAACGCGCCGCTGACGACATTCCGCGCCTCCAGATGCGACACCGCGAACGAAACCAGCGTATGCGGCACATTCAGTTCCTCGAACGAGCCGCTCATGCTGTCCTTTCCGCCGATAGAGGCCGTTCCCATCGCCTTCTGCGCGTCCAGCGCACCGAGCAGCGCCGCCGCAGGATGCCCCCACGACGGCCCGTCCACCGCCCGCCCGAAGAATTCCTGAAACGAAAGCCGGCAGTCCGCCGGACGGCCGCCCATGCAGGCGATCTTCGCAAGCGATGAAAGCACCGCCGTCTGCGCTCCGTGCCACGGGCTCCACTCTCCGACGCGCGGATCAAAGCCGAACGCCATCAGGCTCGCCGTAGACGTTTCCTGCGGCGCGACGACCGGCAGCTTCGCGGCCATTCCCGCCTCCGGCGTGCATTGGTATTTTCCGCCATACGGAAACAGCACCGACGCCGCGCCGATCGAACCGTCGAACCGCTCGCCCAAGCCACGCTGCGAGCAGCAGGCGAGATCGCCGATGTCCGCAAGCCACGCCGCCTTCAAACCATCCGCAGAAGGAGCCGCGCCGCCGCGGACAGCGCGCGCTCCGAGCGCCGCACGCACCGAATCCAACGGATTCACCAGCGGAGAATCCTGCGGCGCGGCAGGACTTTCAATCAGCGCGGACGCTTCATGGTGCGCGCCGGCGGCATCCACAAATTCCCGCGCGATGTCAACGATGACCGAGCCGCGCCACCGCATGACGAGCCGGTCAGTGTCCGTAACGTCAGCGACCTTCACCGCCGCAAGGTTCTCCTGCGCGGCGGCCGCAATGAAGCGCTCCGCATCCGACGCGCGGACGACGACCGCCATGCGCTCCTGGCTTTCGGAAATCGCAAGCTCCGTTCCGTCCAAGCCTTCGTACTTTTTCGGAACGGCGTCCAAGTTGATGTCCAAGCCCGGCGCCAGCTCCCCCACCGCGACAGAAACGCCGCCCGCGCCGAAATCATTGCACCGGCGTATCATCAGGCTGACTTCCTCGTTCCGGAAGAGGCGCTGGATCTTCCGCTCCTCGACGGCGTTTCCCTTCTGGACTTCAGCCGCAGCCGTGGCGACCGATTGTTCCGTATGAACTTTCGACGAGCCGGTCGCACCGCCGATGCCGTCGCGCCCCGTGCCGCCGCCCAGCAGGATGACGACGTCGCCCGGCTCAGGGCGCTCCCGGACGACCATAGCCTCCGGCGCCGCGGCAATCACCGCGCCAAGCTCCATGCGCTTCGCCAGATAGCCGGGATGATACAGTTCGACGACCTGCCCCGTCGTCAGTCCGATCTGGTTTCCATACGAACTGAAGCCCTGCGCCGACTCGCGGACGAGCTTGAGCTGCGGCAGCTTTCCCGCACGCGTGGCGGAAAGCGGAACAGTCGGATCCGCCGCGCCCGTTACGCGCATCGACTGGTACACCCACGACCGGCCGCTCAGCGGATCGCGTATGGCGCCGCCGATGCACGTCGCCGCGCCGCCGAACGGCTCGATTTCCGTCGGATGGTTGTGGGTTTCATTTTTGAACATGAGCAGCCACCGCTCCACAGAACCGGCGTCGCCTTCCTTCAGCGGCGCCCCGTCCTTTCCGCGGGTGTAATGCACATCGACGTACACCGAACAGGCGTTGTTCTCTTCGGAAACCTCCAGATCGTCCAGCCTGCCGTGCTTCTTCAAGTACTTCATGCCGATGACGGCCATATCCATAAGCGTAACCGGTCTGCCGTCCCGCCCGGCGTACAGCTCCGCGCGCATTTCCGTATATGAATCCAGCGACTTCTGGAACAGCGCCTTGTACGGGCCGTCCGCAATCTGGATGCTTTTCAGCTCCGTGAGGAACGTCGTGTGCCGGCAGTGATCCGACCAATAGGTGTCAAGGACGCGGATTTCCGTAACGGTCGGATCGCGCCCTTCCTTCTTGAAATAGTCCTGCAAGAACCGGATGTCGGCACAGTCCATCGCCAGCCCCATCTGCGCCCGGTACTGCTCCAACGCCGCCGCGTCCCACCCGATGAAGCCGGCGACTGACGGAATGCCGGCAGGCTCTTCCGCCGAAAGTTCCAGCGTCTCCGGCTTCCTGCTGTCGGCGAGCCGGGAATCCACGGGGTTGATCAAATAAGCTTCAATCCGCCGGACGTCGTCCGCGCCCACCGTTCCGCTGAGGACGACCATCTTCGCACAGCGGACGCGGGGCGGCTCCATTCCCACTGAAGCGGACGAAGCCATTCCCGCACGGAGCAGCGAAAGGCACTGTTCGGCGCTGTCGGCGCGCTGGTCGTACTGCCCCGGAAGATATTCCCACAAAATGACGACGTCGTCCGCGCCCGTTTCGACAGATTCATAGAT
>CAMWPF010000131.1 GCA_947176045.1 uncultured Treponema sp.
CGCCGCCCGTCTTCTTTGAATCGTACTGGAAATAGCCCTGGACGAATTTCTCCGTGTGGTCGCCGATGATTTTAATCGAATCCTTGTTCGCGCCGACAGTGCCGTCGCCGCCCGTCCCCCAGAATTTGCATTCCACGGTTCCCGCCGGAACAGTTTCCGGCGCCGGCCTTGCTTCCGGCAGGCTCAGATGCGTTACATCGTCCTCGATTCCAATCGTAAAGCGGCGGCGCGGACTTTCATTTTCCAGCTCCTTGTACACCGCAAGGATGCTCGAAGCCGGCGTGTCCTTGGAGCCAAGCCCGTAGCGGCCGCCGCACAATCGGATGTCCTCCCGTCCCGCCTCGCGCAGCGTCGCGGCGACATCAAGGAACAGCGGCTCGGCAAGCGCGCCCGGCTCCTTCGTCCGGTCAAGCACGGCGATTTTCTTCACGCCCGGCGGCAGCACGTCCAGCAATCCTTCGGGAAGCCACGGGCGGTACAGCCGCACTTTGACAAGCCCGACTTTTTCGCCGCGGGACGCCAAATAATCGACGGCCTCCTCGGCGACAGCGCAGACAGAGCCCATCGCAATGATGACGCGCTCGGCGTCCGGCGCGCCGTAATAATTGAACAGATTGTAGTCCGTTCCCAGCTGCGCGTTGATTAGTTCCATATATTTCCGGACAACCGCCGGAACCGCGTCATACGCCGCGTTGCACGCCTCGCGGTGCTGGAAGAAGATGTCGCCGTTTTCATGCGAGCCGCGCATCGCCGGATGCGCCGGATTGAGCGCGTGATTGCGGAATTCGGCAAGCGCCTTCTGGTCGAGCATCTTTTTGAGCGCGTCGTACTCCCAGACGGCGACCTTCTGAATTTCGTGGGAAGTGCGGAATCCGTCGAAAAAATTGAGGAACGGAAGCTTCGCCTCGATTGCGGCAAGGTGCGCGACCGGCGCTAAATCCATGACTTCCTGCGGAGAGCCTTCCGCGAGCATGGCGAATCCCGTCTGCCGGGCGGCGTAGATGTCGCTTTGATCGCCGAAAATGCTCAGCGCGTGGGTCGCAATCGCCCGCGCCGAAACGTGGAACACGCCGGGCAGGCGCTCCGCGGCGATTTTGTACATATTCGGAAGCATCAGCAGCAGCCCCTGCGACGCCGTGAACGTCGTCGTGAGCGCGCCCGCGGCAAGGGAGCCGTGGACGGTTCCAGCGGCACCGCCTTCCGACTGCATTTCAATGATTTTCGGCTTGCTGCCGAAAATGTTCTTCTTTCCCTCCGCCGCCCATTGTTCCGCAAAATCAGCCATCGGCGAAGAAGGCGTTATCGGATAAATCGCCGCAACTTCCGTAAACGCAAACGCGACGTGCGCCGCGGCCTGATTTCCGTCCATCGTCATTTTATGTCTGTTGTCCATGCAAGTCTCCCTTTGAAGCGTTTTCTCATTCCATTTCATCATTCAATGTAATCATCCTTTTTGAATAAGACAAATTCGAAATGCAGGATGGAACGGCAGATTGAACGGCGGAACGTCCCGTGGTAAGATGAAGTATGTTTGAACGATTCAAGAAAATCCGGGAGCTGTCAAAGGATTTCAGCACATTGTTTCCGCATGAAACCGACGAAGACGGCAGGAGCGTCGTGCGGCTCGAAGTCAGCGGCGGCGGCTTCTTGTCGCCGTTTTCCGCGCCGGGTCTGCCGGTCGCCAGCAGCGACATGGCGGACTTTTTGAACCACAGCCTCAAGCACATCAAGCCGGAAAATCCGCTCCACCTCATGATTTCCGGCGGAGCGATTGCAACTGAAGAACAGGAAACGTACCGCGCGGCAATCGCCAACTACTACCATCTGGAATTTCTGGAAACGCGGACGCGCATCCGGCGGAATACCGCAGTTTCATTCATTATGACGCTTGTCGCCGCGGCACTCTTCACAGCCTCCGTGCTGCTTTCGTCCCGCGGCTTCAGAACAGTCGCCCTCAATATGCTCGACGTCATGGCGTGGGTCTTCATGTGGGAGGCCGTCGAACAATTCTGCATGGAGCGCCCGCTCCTGAAGCTCCAGCTGCTCCGAAGCCTCAAAATCATGCGGGCGAAGGTTTCATTCATAGAAAGCAGCTGCGGCCAATCAGTTCCGCGCTGAAAGCCACCGGTTGATTTCATCATACTTTGCAAGAATTGCGTTCGCGATGATCTTGCTATAATATTCAAGGACGACGCTCTGACTTTCACTTCCGTGATTATACGAACCTTTGAACGTGTCTTCGGACAGTACGGAAACCGCATCTTTTCGGATGATTTCTTTTGTCTTCGTGTCATAAACATACACATTGTACAACCCTACAAATGTTCCCTTTGTTTTTGAGGGCGCCAATGCCACGCAGGACGATATGAGTCCCGCCGCATCCAGTCCTATTCCGAACCCCGTACAGACTTTCTTGAACGAAGCGTCCGATTCCGACTCAGCAGGCAACGCAATTCCTAAAATCGTTAGGATGGCGCCGCTTGACAAAAGCGATCCGCCGGCAATTCCCCACATTTGCTTACTGTATCCGTTGTCTTTGTATACGAATTTATTTTCGGCGACTTCAACGAACGTTACATACCGATATTGGCTTTTGTACAATTCCAGCTCTTGCAGCGAATAAATTCCAAAGTAGGCAAACGACTTGTCAATTGCAATATTCCTATCCTGAAGCAGCTTGCCGACATCGCGGATTCCCGAAGTTTTCACTATGGACTTCCACTGGTCAAGCGGCGATGCTCCGACGAACAGCTTTTTGCCACCCCGGCTGAATGCGTCGTTGACAAGTTTTATTTCCGCAGTCGACGAAAGCGAACTTCCATCCGCCTTGTATCCGATAAATTCCATCTGCGCCTCCTTATTGTACGCAGACAGTTCATACGGCTCAACTTTGTCCGCCATTGTAATTGCAGTAGCACAAGAAAAAAACAACGGAAAGCTTGAAGCAAAACCCAGAATGCACATAATGTGAGATTTCATACACTTCATCCTTAAATAAAAGGTAGTTCATACTACCCCCCCCCAAGCACTTGTCAATAGAATTTACGGAGTTTCTGACGAAATTTATGAAATCTGCACAAAGCGGACAGCCACGCCCCACAAGCGGGCAGCACACAAGCCGCGCTTTGTGGTATACTTCCGGCATGGCTATTTCGGAAGCATTGAAGGAGCGGCTGCGGCGGCTGGCGGAAAAATATGAGAACGCGGATTTTGTCATTGGCGATCCAAGCTGCATTCTGCGCCGCTACACGGAAACCGCGGACATTGAGACGGCGGCGTTCATCGCGGCGCTGCTGGCGTTCGGACGGCGGGATCAGTTCTTGAAAAAAATCGACGTCATCATGGAATGCGCCGACCAGTCCGGCGGGCCTGCGGCGTGGATTTCCGGCGGCGGCTATGCGGAACAGTTTGCGGCGCTCGCGCCCGGCGGCGACCTCGACAAGAAATTCTACCGCTTCTATTCCTACCGCGACTTCCTCGCGCTGTTCGCCGTGATGCAAAGCATCCTTCTGGAAGGCGGAACGCTCGGCGGCTGGTTCCAGGCGAAATTCGCGCAGGCGTGCGCCGCCGCAGGAACAGAATGCATTCCGCTCGCGCCGCTCGTCAGCGAATCGTTTTCCGGCTGCGCAATCGTTCCGCAGGGCAGGAACACGGCGAACAAGCGCGTCAATATGTTCCTGCGCTGGATGGTCCGCACGGATTCGCCGGTGGACATGGGGCTGTGGACGTGGTACCGTCCGGCGCACCTCGTCATTCCGCTCGACACCCACGTCATACAAGAGGCGGCGCGGTTCGGACTGATTCCGCCCAAAAGCGCCGGCTCCGCAAAAACCGCGGCGCTGCTGACCGAAGCCCTGCGGGAAGTCTGGCCGGACGATCCCTGCAAGGGCGACTTCGCGCTGTTCGGCCTGGGCATCGACAGCGGCGCGGAACGCTAGGCGCGGCAGCCGCGTCCGTGCAAATCGTTGTTGCAAATTCCAATTTCCCTGCATATACTTAACAAATATGACAAAATACATTTTTTTTGATTTGGACGGCACGCTGACGGATTCCCAGAAAGGCATCCTGCGCTCGCTGCACCATGCGTTGGAATTCTACGGCATCGGACGCAGCGACGATGAGCTGAAAAAATACATCGGGCCGCCGCTGCTGGAAACATTTGAACGCGGATTCGGATTCAGCCGGGAAAAGGCGGCGGACGCCGTGGCAAAGTACCGGGAATATTACGCGGAAAAGGGCATTTTTGAAAGCAGCGTGTATGACGGCATCCCTGAGCTGCTTTCCGAATTGCAGAACACCGGGCGGCGCCTCGCGGTCGCAACCTCGAAGCCGGAAGAATTCGCGGTGCGCATCTGCGAGAAGTTTCAAATCGCCCGCTATTTCGACTGCATCTGCGGAAGCCGGATGGATGAGACGCGGAGCAGGAAGGCGGAAGTCATCGCCTACGCGCTGGAACGGTGCGGGCAGGAAGGCAGCCGCGAAAACGTTACGATGGTCGGCGACAGAAGCAACGACATCCAGGGCGCGCAGGCGAACAAAATCCGCTCCGTCGGCGTCCTGTTCGGCTACGGCTCGCGGAAGGAGCTGACCGACGCCGGAGCGGACTTCCTCGCCGAGACGGGCGCCGACTTGCGGACGCTCCTGCTGGAACGCTGACAAGCGGCGGCGGTACGGCGGTACGCTCCGCGTTCCGCCGGAGGTGCAGCCTACGCCGGGGTGGAGGGGCGGCGCAGCCGTTCCGAAGCGGCGCACGCCGCGCAGGAATGGAGGCGAAAGCCGGAATCCCGCAACACCGGAAGCGCGGCCGTTCCGTTCCGTCTAGAATCGCGCCGGGTTTTCTGCTACACTGTCTGCATGGCGAAAACTTTTGACGACAAAAAAATCATCTACACAATGAACGACGTCAGCCGCTCATACGGCACGAAGGCCGTTCTCAAAAACATCAGCATATCGTACTATTACGGCGCGAAAATCGGCGTCATCGGCGCGAACGGCTCGGGAAAATCGAGCCTCTTCAAGATTCTTGCCGGGCGAGACACGGACTTCACGGGCGAGACGATTCTTTCTCCGGGCTACACAATCGGCTACCTCGAGCAGGAGCCGGAGCTGGAGGCCGGAAAGACTGTCCGCGATATCGTGCGCGACGGCGCCCGCGAAGTTACCGGGCTTCTGGAAGAATTCGACAAGGTGAACGA
>CAMWPF010000132.1 GCA_947176045.1 uncultured Treponema sp.
TGATGATATTGAAGCAAAAATCACTCCAAGAACAAAGGCAATAATGATTGTCCATTATGCAGGCTTTGCCTGCGATATGGAAAGAATTGCTGCTGTCTGTAAAAAACATAATCTTCCTTTGATTGAGGACTGCGCCCACACACCCGGGGCAGATTATAAGGGCCGGCCGCTCGGAACTTTTGGAGATATTTCATGTTTCAGTTTCTTTACAAACAAGAATCTTTCTGTCGGTGAGGGCGGAATGGTCTGCACAAAGGATGAAAAGCTTCTTGAGACGCTGCGCGGACTGCGGGCGCATGGAATGAGCGTTCCTTCATTTGACAGGTTCAAAGGTCGTGCAATTACTTATGATGTATGTATTCCCGGGCTGAACTATAGGATTGACGAAATGCGCTCTGCACTCGGACTTGTGCAGCTTGCAAAACTTGAAAAAGCAAATGAAAGCAGGACAAATCTTGTTCACCATTATTATGAGCGGCTTGACGGAGCAAAGGGAATGAGCATTCCTTTCAGAAATTTTGAACGCGGTAAGCCTAACTTCCATATCATGCCAATTCTTCTTGATGAGAATGTTGACAGAATAAAAGTCATCAGCTCCATGAAAGAAGATGGAATCCAGACGAGCATCCATTATCCGGCATTGCAGAATTTCACCGCATATCAGGGAAAATTGAATCCAACTCCAAAAGCACAGTACATCACTGAACACGAATTGACTTTGCCTTTGTACCCAACAATGACAATGGAAGAAGTTGATCTTGTATGTGATGCTTTAATTAAGGCTTTGAAAAATTAAATTTTCATAGTTATTTAGGTTTTCAAATTTGATACATGGTGGTTAATTGAGTCGGAACCACCTGTTTTTTGGAGTGTTTTATGATTCGCTTTTTTGATATTTTATTTTCTGGAATCGCAATAATTATTTTGTTTCCGTTTATGATTCCAATTATGATTGCTCTGAAATTAACCGGCGAACATGATATTTTTTATAAGCAGACTCGAATTGGTAAAGGAGGAAAGACTTTTGGAGTATTGAAGTTTGCAACAATGCTCCGTAACAGTCCGAACATGGCAGGCGGGGTACTTACTCAAAAAAATGACCCTCGCATTCTTCCTATGGGAAAGTTTTTGCGGAAAACAAAGATAAACGAGCTGCCCCAGCTTGTAAATATTTTTATAGGTCAGATGAGCGTCATTGGACCTCGCCCCCAGGCAAAGTGCCATTACGATTTGTATTCGGATGAAGTAAAATCTGCAATTGATACTGTTGCACCCGGGCTTTCTGGTCTTGGTTCTGTAGCATTCCGCGATGAAGAAGATATGCTTAATGCTGTAGAAAATCGAGACCATTTTCACGATACAGTGATTGCTCCATATAAAGGAGCATTGGAAGTTTATTTTGTAAATCACAGAACTCTTGGAACTTACTTTAAACTGATTTGGCTTACAGTTCTGGCTGTTGTAAAGCCTTCTTCTAAAACTTGGAGAAAAGTATTCAAAGAACTGCCTCCTATACCAGAAAATTTAAAAGAATACATCGGATAATTTTTAAAGCTAAATCAATCCGACCGGGCACAGCCATGTATCGCGATTATACGGAACAAGTTCGCTGCTCATACAGATGACAAGACCTGTATTTACCGGCAGTCCAAGTTTTGAAAGCACTTTAAAATTTTTATCAGGATTTTCGGGAGATTTTGCTTTTTTAATTTCTATCGGATATATTCCTTCTGAATTTACAATTAAAAGATCAATTTCTTTTTTGTCAATGTCCCGGTAATAAAATAAATTCAATTCTTTTCCGCTGTTGTAATAACTTTTAACGATTTCTGAAATTACAAAAGTTTCAAAAAATGCTCCGGACATAGCACCGTTTTCAAGTGTTTCCGGGGTAGGCCATTTGCATAGATACGATGCAAGTCCCGTATCAAGGAAATAAGCTTTTGGAGTTTTTACCAGTCTGTTTGTTATGTTTGTGTAATAAGGGTGCAGAATAAAAATGATGCCTGAGCGTTCAAGAATTGAAGCCCATTGTTTTGCAGTAGGAGACGAGATTCCGATATTTTTTGCAATCTCGTCGTATTTTAATTCCTGCCCTGTACGGGCGGCCATAAATACCAGAAAGGTATAGAACTCGTTCAGTTTGCCTACCTGTTCTAAATCATGAATGTCGCGTTCAAGGTAGGTATTTACATAATCCATAAAAAATCTGTCGCGAGGAATCTTTGATGAATGAAGTTTCGGCATTCCTCCTTTAAAGATTTTTTTATAAATGGAATGAACATCCTGAGGTAAAAAATCCGATGCTCTTTTTTTTAATTCGTCTATTTGAGGATTAAATAAATTGCGGTTTGCACCGTCGATTTCGGATTGCGACAAAGAAGAGAATGGAAACACAGCAACACGGCCGGCAAGGCTTTCTGAAAGATGTTTCATCATTTTAAATTGCTGTGAACCCGTTAACCAGAACATTCCGGAATTATCTTTTCCGCTAAGGTTTTTCTGGTCTACGATTTTCTTGATTTCTAAAAGAAGTTCCGGGACTCTCTGGAATTCATCAATTATAAGTTTTGTGCCGTACGTTTCAAAAAAAAGTTCAGGATCTGTCTGTGCAAGATGACGGGCATTTCTGTCATCAAGCGTGATGTATTTTCTGTCAGCCTCTTTTATATGGCTGAGCATGGTCGATTTTCCCACCTGACGCTGACCGCATAAGGCTACGACAGGGTAGTAAGTACTTGCTTCCAGAAAAGTCTGTTCTAGATGACGCGAAATATACATAAGAATTCCGATAAATCTAAAGTTGTACTTTATTTTACTCGGAGTTTTTACGGATGTCAATTATAAAAGCTGTTGTGTTCGGCAAAAAATATTTTAAAACAATCTTCTTACGTTTTTACAGGAGAAAACTATGTTAGATGATATTTTACCTTTAATCGGCCGTACTGTACCTTTGTTGGAAACTGACAGTAAAAGCAATGAAAAAACGCTTTCGGAAACGGTACGCAGTTCCCGGTTTCTCGTGATTGGCGGTGCAGGCACAATCGGTTCTGCAATTTGTAAGGAAATCTTCTATAGAAATCCAAAGGTTCTTCATGTTGTTGATATATCAGAAAACAACATGGTGGAGCTTGTACGCGACATCCGTTCCAGCGTTGGGTATGGCGACGGCGAATTTGCGACTTTTGCTCTGGACTGCGGAAGCGACATTTTCCGTGCCTTCATCAATGAACAGAAAAAACGCATCGGTGGCTATGATTATGTTTTCAATACTTCAGCGTTAAAACATGTGCGTTCGGAAAAAGATCCGTTCACACTTATGCGCATGGTTGACACAAACATCTTCAATACAGACAGCACTATGGTTATGGCGAAAGAATGTGGCGCGAAAAAATATTTCTGTGTTTCAACCGACAAGGCTGCTAATCCTGTGAACATGATGGGAGCTTCAAAACGCATTATGGAGTTCTATCTTAACCGCCGTTCTGTAGAAATGCCGGTATCTACGGCGCGTTTTGCAAATGTGGCGTTCAGCGACGGAAGCCTTCTGTACGGTTTTAACCGGCGGCTTGATAAAGGCCAGCCGCTTTCTGCACCAGATGATGTCCGCCGGTATTTTGTAACGCCAAAAGAAGCCGGAGAGCTTTGCCTTATGAGCTGTCTGCTCGGTGAAAACCGGGATTTATTCTTTCCGAAACTTGACCACGATTTGAATCTTGTGACTTTTTCAAGCATTGCAGAAAAATATTTGCAGAGCCTCGGTTATGAGCCTGTGCAGTGTGCGACTGAAGATGAAGCCCGCTCCAGAGTAGGTGAATTAAAGGCACAGCACAAATATCCTGTCTATTTTTTCAAAAGCGATACTACCGGCGAAAAAGATTTTGAAGAATTCTACACCGAAAATGAAACGATTGTTATGGATAGATTCGATTCCCTCGGCGTAATAAAAAATGAAGTAAACTTTGATGAAAACAAGCTTCAGCATTTTACAAAAACAATCAATGCCATGAAGAAAAAAGGCGAGTGGACACGTTCCGAACTGATAGACTTGTTTAATTTTATGATTCCAAACTTCAACCATAAAGAAACCGGAAAATTTTTGGACGGAAGAATGTAAAAATGTTTCGGCGGGCTTTGCTTTGATTTTCCGGCATTTATCCTGCACAAAAAATTCGCCATCAGCTCAATCCGCGTGAGGAAGTTCTGCAATGCAAACTTGTTTGCACGAACACCTGCTTCACGTCAAGCCGCGTGCCTCAGACGGGCTTCGTTCCGCCGGTAAGGCTTGGGGACGGACTGAGGGCGACGGTTGAGTATGAGCTTGTACGCAAGATGGAGGGGGCATACGTTCTGCTGCGAATAGGTTAATCGAATCTTTTTATATATTTCAAAAGCTCCGTTAATGTCTGGTGGAGCTTTTTTTTATTTAAGGTTTAATTCAAGCCTTAAAAACGGCGAAGTCAAGGCTTTAAGCGTTGGCGTGCCTTGACTCGACGTATCTTAAAAAACAGGCATTTTTTCCAGTTTAATCTGATACCCAAGGCATCTTAAAACAGAAGTAAAAGTTGTGAGATTAACCTTCTGAGAATCTTTTGAGCGGAGCTTCTGAATTACGGTAGGCGAAACATCCGCTTTTTTCGCAAGTTCTCTTATAGAAATATTCTGCTTTTCCATCTGTTCAAGCATGAATTCCGAAAGGAGAAAATCATTGTATTCTTTGTCATAAATCTCTTTTTGCTCAGGATTTTCTGCAAAAAAATTGTCAAATGTTGTCATTTTGATTCCTCCTCCTCATCCAAATTCCGACTCATATAATCAGCCCTATTAGTAATTGCCTGCTGCTTTTCAGATTTTGGTATTCTATCACCGCTCTTCCTGTAAGCATTAGTTACAATTATCTTTTTGCCCTTCTTGAAGAAACAAAGATAACGGTCGGGCTGTGGCTTAAAAGCATATATTTCATCTGTCAGTAACGCCGAAAAGAATCTGCCCTGTGCCGTAGTTTGCATACGCGCTCACTGTCTTGAGAAATGTATTTGTCAGGCGTTCTTTGAATTCGAGAGTCTTGCTTTCCTTGCATAAAGAATGCCTCCCGTACAACGAAAGATATACGTATTGTAGCAAAACGCGATGCAAATACAACGAAAAAAAATACGTCGCATTTGCGTCGCGTTTTTTCTGCACATACTTT
>CAMWPF010000133.1 GCA_947176045.1 uncultured Treponema sp.
GCTTACTGACAATGTGGGGATTGTCGTCGGCGCGCGGGAAAGCGAGTCCGGCGCCCAGCTTGTGTACATCGTTCCGAACGTCGCGCGCGTCTTTGTGAAATTCGACTGTATTTCCTCCGTTCCAGGAGAGCCGGAGGACGTCCTGAAGATTACGGCGATCGTTTTGAACCGCGGAAAGCGGGCGGACACGTTCGCGCTCAAAGCCGTTCTGGATACGGTGCTTGGAGAGCGGACGGGGACGCATTTTTCCACTGCGCAGAATTTGTCTGTCAACAGCGAGATGCAGTTCCGTTCGGTCGATGCGGTGCGGTGGATTTGTTCGGAAAACAAGAAGGCCTCGATGCGGATTATGGTGTACGGCGCTGACTGTTCGCCGGTGGAAGTTGTTTCGTTGGGAAACAAGGATCTGCTCGCGCTGCCTGCATGGATTCCGTCCGCGAGCCGCGCGAAGACGTTTGATTCCGTGCTTTCATACAATAATTCCGCAGTCTGCATCAATTGGCAGGGCGTGCGGCTTGCGCCGGAAGAAGAGGCGTCGTTCGTCTATTATATTTCCATGGCGACGGACGGACGGGAGCCTGCCGGAGACGGATGGCTTGCGGAATTTTCTCCGGAATCGCTGGAGGCGGGACTGGCTTCTGATGCGGACGGCGCGGCCCGTGAAAGGAATGTCGTCCGGTTCGACGTGGAGCCGGTCGGCGTGGAAAGGCTTGATTATGAATACGTCCAGGAGCTGCTGGATCGGATCAACACATTGGAGTCCGGCAGCGCTTCCGTAGACCGCGAGGAGCTTCTGCGCCTCAATGCGGAGTTGGATGCGGTTTTGGAAAAGTTGAGGTAGCGGCACTATGGCTCGGGATGTTCTGGAGATCGCGCGGAAGTATATGCGGCGGCGGCGCTTCGACAAGGCCATTGCGGTTTTGGAGAGCCGCGCTGAAATTTATGAGGAGAATTTCAATTACTACCAGCTGCTTGCGACGGCGTGCCTGTATGCCGGAGATACTGGTTCCGCCGCCACGTATTTTCAACGGGCGCGGAACATCCGGATGACCGACGTCAATCCGCTTGTCGGGCAGGCGGCGTTGTTCCTGCGCCGCGGAAACACCGACCGCGCCATCCTGTACTATCTGGAAATTCTGGACAATGATCCGACGAACAAAACCGCGAAGCGGGCGATGGAATTCATTCGGACAAAGGGCGACTTCACCACTATCTGCCGATGGGTGGATACCGGTCGGATCGAGCGCTTTTATCCGCCGCTGGGCGTCAATCCGTACAAGGTTGCCGGCTGGCTGCTGCCGCTTGCCGCCTGCGCGTTCGGCTGCCTGCTTGCCGTCCGCATCATTCCGTCGTTCCGTTCATATTATGAGGGCGCGCGCGCCGATTTGACGCCGTTGGAGCTGACCGTGAACGAACGGAAGAACGCGCAGGAAACGGATCTCGCCTCCGGCTCCTACAGCTACATTCTGTCCGCATCGCAGATCAACGACGCCTACGGAAAGGCGAACCGGTATTTCCAGCAGTACCGGGACAACAGCGCGCAAATTGAAATCAACCGGATTTTGAATTCAAATGCGTCGGTGGCGGTCAAGCAGAAGGCGCGGATGCTCATGAACTACCTGGAGGCGCCGACGTTTGATACGCTCAAGGACGGCCCGTCGTTCCGGCAGGTGGAAAGGGAGCCCGCGCTGTATGAGGACTGCTGGGTTTCATGGTCGGGGCGGGTTTCCAACGCCGTCAGGACGGAATCGTCGTATTCCTGCGAGCTGCTGGTCGGATATGAGACGATGGAAAAAGTAGAAGGAATCGTTCCGCTTCATTTCTCAGTGCCGCCGGTCATTGAGACGGACAAGCCTGTTACCGTCCTTGCAAAGGTTTCCTTGGAGGGCGGACGGATGTGCCTCGAGGGGCGCGCCGTATACCAAAGCGTCCGCGGCGTTCCGGCGAATGACGCTGAATGACGCTGAATGACGCTGAATGACGGCGCCGGACGCGGAAGTGCTGCGCCGCGGCGCTTTTTGCAGTTCGTGCTGATTTTTTTTTATCTAGCGCTGCATAAAAATGACGGAAAATGTCTATATAACTATATGGCAGGATGCTGTGAAGGGCGCGGCGCATGGCCCGTCCGTGCGGATTGTCGCTGCAACGATTTTTATTGGGAGGAAATATGGCTGGGGAAAATGAAGTTTCTTCGGAAATGGCGGAAAAATTGAAGGCGTTGGAGGCGGCGCGGCTTCAGATTGAGAAGCAGTTCGGGCAGGGCTCCTTGATGAAGCTGGGGACGCACACGAACGCCGCCGGAATCGATGTCGTGCCGTCCGGCTCGATTATGCTGGATGAAGCGCTCGGCATCGGCGGCTATCCGCGCGGAAGGATCATCGAAATGTACGGGCCGGAATCCTCCGGAAAGACGACGCTCGCGCTCCATGCGGTTGCTGAAACGCAGAAGCTGGGCGGAATCGCCGCGTTCGTGGATGCGGAGCACGCGCTGGATCCGCAGTATGCGAAGAGTCTCGGCGTCAACATCGACGATCTGTGGGTTTCGCAGCCGGACACCGGCGAGCAGGCGCTTGAAATTACGGAAAGCCTGATCCGCAGCGGCGCGGTTGACATCATCGTTGTGGATTCCGTCGCCGCGTTGACGCCGCAGGCGGAAATCGAAGGCGACATGGGCGACAGCCATATGGGGCTTCAGGCGCGCCTGATGAGCCAGGCGCTCCGAAAGCTGACGGCAATCATCGGAAAGTCGAACTGCATCCTCGTGTTCATCAACCAGATCCGCATGAAGATCGGCGTCATGTTCGGAAACCCGGAGACGACGACCGGCGGAAACGCGCTGAAATTCTATGCGTCCGTCCGTCTGGAAATCCGCCGGATTGAGTCGATCGACGCGAAGGGCGATGAGGATGCTGTCGGAAACCGCGTCCGCGTCAAGGTCGTCAAAAACAAGGTGGCGCCGCCGTTCCGCAAGGTTGAGCTGGACATTTATTTCGGCAAGGGCGTCTCCCGGTGCGCCAGCCTGCTTGATTCCGCCGTGAAGCACGGCCTCATCGACAAGCGGGGCGCATGGTTCACGCAGGGCGACATCAAAGTCGGGCAGGGACATGAAAATGCGGTCGCGTTTGTGGAGCAGAACAAGGAATACGCGGACAATCTGGAGCGGCAGCTGCGGGAGATGCTGTTTCCGGGGCAGGTTCTGCGGAACAAGGAGGGGAAGCCGGTGTTCGGCGCGGAGAAGGACGAAAAGAAGAAGCCTGCGAAGTCGAAGGCTGATTCCGCTCCTTCCGCCGCGGCAGGAACGGCTGACGCTGCGGGGACGGCGTCTTCTGCCGGAAGGGCCGCGGTTCCTACGGCAAAAGATGTTCCGCCGTCCGCGCAGGACGGATTGTTCTAGATGGTTCCCGTCCTGCTGGGACTTGGCTCCAACGCGGAATTTCAGGGCCGCTCGCCGCTCGCGCTGCTTGCGTCGGCGTGCGCGCGGCTTGAATCGCTGCTTTGCGGAGCTGAATTTTCTTCCGTCTATGAGAGCCGCGCCATGTATGTTACGGAGCAGCGGAGTTTCTATAATATGGCGGCGCGCGGCCTTGTCCCCGACAGCATGGAGCCTCATGCGTTGCTCCGCGCGCTGCACGAGATTGAGCGCGCGCACGGCCGGGAGCGCAGCCGGGAAGTCCGCAACGGTCCGCGTCCGCTTGACATTGATATAGAAGAATTTGGAACGGTGGAGCTGGCGGACGCAGAGCTGACGCTGCCGCATCCTCGGATGCATGAGCGCCAGTTCGTTCTGATTCCGGCGCTTGAGATTTTCCAAAAATATGCCGATTGTTTAGAAGGGAAGGCGCTGGCTTCGTACGCGCGGCGGCTTCCAGATCAGGGCGTCGTCAGGTGTTCCGAAGAAATCCAGCGGGAATTCGCGCGGATGAAGGCCTTCGGTTCGGACGCGCCGGTATGACCAAGCGGACAAGGCGGAACCTATTTTATGGAAGTGAAGACGGCGGAACAGGCGGTTGAAACGGCGGTGCAAGGCGCGGCGGAGGATGCGAAGCGCCGTTTTTCGGCGGGCGAATTTGAAGGGCCGCTGGACTTGCTGTGGTTTTTGATTCATAAAAGTGAAATCAACATCTATGACATTCCGATTGCGGAAATCACCGAGCAGTATTTGGAATATTTGGATTTTGCCGTTCAGACGGATCTCGGCGACCTTTCGGAATTCTACAAGTGGGCGGCCATGCTCCTCAACATGAAAAGCCGGATGCTCCTTCCGGTTGAAATTTCGTATGACGACGATGTTGAGGATCCGCGGCAGGAGCTGGTTGAAAAGCTCATCGAATATCAGAAATTCAAGAAGCTTTCGGAACTTATGGAAGAAAAGGAGAATGCCGCCGAATGGAATTTCGAGCGGAGCAAGATACAGAGGGTGCTTCCGTTCGAGGAGGGGGCGTCGGAATGGGAGCAGATTGATACATGGGACTTGCTCCAGCAGATGCAGAAAATTTTCAAGACGATGGTCTCCTCGTATTCCAATGAAAAGATTTTGAATATGTACGAGGAGATTTCCGTCAACGAAAAAATCACGCTGATGAATGAAATCCTTGAAAGGAAGTCGGAATGTATGTTCAGCGAGCTGCTTACGCGTGCCGGAAATGAAATGGACGTCATCTGTGCGTTCATGGCGATTTTGGAGGCGGTGAAATTCAAGCTGATTACGATTTTCCAGAACAAACTGTTCGGCGACATCAAGCTGTGCCGCCGCGCCGAGCATCCAGAGCCGGGCGTTTCAATTGAGGTGACTGTTGACAGGCCGGAATTCGCAGCGGACGACAGGGAGCCGCAGTAGCCGCGCCATGTCCGGCGGCTCCAATCGGTGCTGTGCCGGGCGATGAGAAAAATCCGCAGGGGGTGTTCCATAAACCGCGTAATTTTGCGATAATGACGGCATCTGACGATTACGGATTTTGTATGGAACTTGAAAAGGAGACGGCGCTCGTCGAAACGATTTTGTTTTTGGAGAGCGAGCCGGTGAACGAAAAGGCGATTGCGAAGATTGCGCAGCTTTCCGAGGAAGTTGTGCGGCAGTGCCTTGAACATTTAAAAGTCCGCTGCCAGGGCGCGGATTCCGGTATTGAGCTTGACATGATAGCCGGCGGCTGGACGCTGGTTCCCAAGAAGGAATTCTGGAGCGTCCTCCGCG
>CAMWPF010000134.1 GCA_947176045.1 uncultured Treponema sp.
GATCGGAAGATGATTTTTCAAATGTCAAAATCACGACCGGAAACATCATGGGCTTTGCGGGTTGCGGCGGCACTCAGATTGAAATCACGTCGCGGTTTACCGAAAATAAAAGTGCGGAAGATTTTTTCCTGCACTATATGCTTGCAAAAGTGTTCTCGCTTAATCTGTTCGACTTGAAGCATCTTTCCGGCGACGGTCAGTTTGATTTTCTTATCTATTTGTTTCCGTACTTTTTGCAGAAGGCTCTTTCGCAGGGAATGTTCAAAACGTATCGGTTTTTCAGGCGGAACGACGCGAACATAAAAGGCGCGCCCGATGTAAGCCGCCACATCAAGCAGAATGTTCCGTTTGCCGGGAGAATCGCGTACAATTCCCGCGAGCGAAGTTTTGACAACAGCATGACGCAGCTTGTCCGCCACACAATCGAAGCGATAAAAATCCGCCCGAACGGAAAGGCAGTCCTTTCAAAAAACGAGGACATCCGCCGTTCTGTCGCGCAGATTGTTCAGGCGACGCCGACTTATAACGCGCAAGACAGAAACAAAATCATCGCACAAAATGCAAAGCCGCTTGCCCATCCGTTTTTTACGCACTGGCGACTGCTTCAAAAAGTGTGTCTCGCCATTCTGCACAACCAGAAACTCAAATACGGGCAGACGAAAAATCAGATTTACGGAATTTTGTTCGACGGCGCGTGGCTCTGGGAAGAATATCTTGCGACGGTGTTGAAAGGCACGGGATTTATTCACGCGGAAAATAAGACCGGCAAAAACGCAATCAGCCTTTGGAACGGAAATCCGCGCTATCCCGATTTTTACAAAGGAAAACAGAATCCCAATTTCACATACGGCGATGAAATCCTGGAAGAAAACTGCATCCTTGACGCAAAGTACAAGCCGCTCAACAAGCATTCAATCAGCCGCGAGGACGCACATCAAATCGTAACGTATATGCATATTCTTCCGGCAAGACGAGCAGGGCTCATTTATCCGCACAAACCGAACGACGAGAATTTTTCCGCTGAGCAAAAATCACTCACCGTCCGCGGAATAGGCGGAACGGTCAGCGTTTTCGGCTTGAAAGTTCCGCAGAATTTGCACACGCAAGAGGAGTTCGCACAGGAAATGGAAGCGGAGGAAAAGGAATTGCGTAATTCAATCGGCGGATCTGAATAAAAACTGCGGACACAAACACGGCATTTTTATAATTATTCTTCCTCAGAAATTTTCTAAAGCGTGCAATTCATCCGCAGCAGCCTTGTTGCAACCAGAGGCGACCGCCCGGATACTGAAAAACGCGGGATATTTTGCATTCTCGCGTTCTTTCAGTCAGTTCAGGCGGTATCTCCCCCCCCCATCGTAATCCGCCGCTTTATGCGCTGCACAATCCGGTAGACAAAGAGACTTACGGTCGCGCTTATGATTTTGTCAATGAGGTTGGTGATTGTGCCGCCGAAGCAGTTCGCGAAGAGCAGGCTTCTTGTTACGACGTAGATTTCCTGAACGGCAGTGCCGGCCTGCGGAATTTTCAGTGCGGGATAGAACAGATATGAGAATGTATTGCCAAGGACGGAATTGGTCAGTCCTGCGACAAGCCCGGCCCACATGAATGTTTCCGTTGAATACGAGAACTGCCTGCCGTTTTCGAGCATATTTTTTCCGCTCGTGCCGGAAGAACAGTTCTGCCGACACTGCCGTTGAGATATGGCACAGAACGAACAGAATTTCGGCATTGCGTCAAGCGAATTTTCGCCGTCAAGGTTTATGTCAAGAATCACGATGTCAATTTCCGTGCCGCTTTTGAGTATGCCGACTGATTCCGCCGTGTCGGACGCGCCTGTTATTTCAAAGCCGGGATTTTTTGTTTTCAGCATATACATCATTCCGTCGCGGAGTCCGATGTGGTCGTCAACGAACAGAATTTGTAACGGCGAATCCTCCTTTGTGTATAAAATCGACTTTCGCGCCAATCAGTTCGGCACGTTTTTTTATGTTTCCAAGCCCGTAGTGCTTTACGGAGTCCGTTCGGTTTTTTGTGCCAACAAGCGATTCGTCAAAGTCCCTGCCGTTGTCGCTGATTATAAAGCGGAAGTCGTCGATGCCGTCTATGATTTTCACTTCGACTTCGGTTGCGTCGGAATGGCGGGAAATGTTGCTCAACGCTTCCTGCAAAATCCGCATCAGGTGCGACGCGGTGCTTTTGTCAAGGGCGAAAATGCGGTCGCTTGCGATGTAGACTTTTGTCGTAATGCCGAAATTCGCCTCGAACGCCGTGCAGATGTCCCGCACCATCGTTTCAAAGTCCTCCAAATAGTCGATGGCGGACGAGCCGATCATATAACGGATTTCGTTCAGCGCCTGCTTCGCGTAGAATTTCGACTTGGAAAGGTCTTCTTTCTCAAGGTAAATTTTGAGTGCGGCAAGATTCTGCGCAACTCCGTCGTGCAGGTCGCGGCTCAGGTTCAACTGCTCGCCCTGCATTGTCTTGAGATGCTCCAGCTGGATTGAATTCTTAAAGTATTTTTCAAGGATGACGAAAGCCGCGATGGCGACCAAAACAAGCGAGCCGTACAAAATCGAGTCGTAGCCGAGGTTCAGCTGCGACTGAATCTGGTGAATGCGTTTCTGGAATGCAATCGTTTCGTCCGGCGACGGAGTTTCCGTTCTGAATGTTCTGTATGATGGCGGCAAGGCTTTCCCGAAGCGCCTCGTCAAAGTAGGAGAACGACTCGTAGTCCTCGGAAAGCCGCCCGGCAATGTAAATGAAAATTCTATCTTAAAAACCTTTTTTACAAAATCCCAAGCATTCTTCAAGAATTATAGCATAAAACGCAGAAAACGGGCGGGGAAAATATCGGAGGGTGGAGGAAGGGCGGTTTTTGCTGTTACTTTCCCTTTGTCATCATAAGTTTTGAACCGGGAATGAACTTAGTGTCAAAAACATAATCTGTGCTATAAGTCCATTTATTTAAACCAGTTTTTACTTTTTTATAAAATCCATCCTGTGTTATATATTTTGCAATCTCGTTCTGAGGAGCACGGTAACCCTCGCTCAGAAAGCCATTAACAACGGCTTGCTTCATTTCTGAAAAATTTTTTTCAGTCGTATTCATCTGACGCCTTCTTTTTCCATCAGCTAAATATGTATCTAGGTAGATATGCTTCTCGCCGTCTTTGCCGGTTCCTATAAAAGGCTGTTCCAGTGTTATAATTTCCATAGTGCTGATCCCTGCATGAATTATTCGGCTTCATCAATTTTTTCTTTTACAGAATCATAATCAAATTCATCTTGATTTAAGCAAATAATAGCTCCCTCTTTGTAGTCGGCTAAATCTATAGATTCTATTGTGTAGTCTCCGTTATCATTGTCTGCTTGAAATGCGATTGAATTCAGTTTGTTTTCCGACAGCTCTTCGTCGCTTTCTGAATAGCCAAGTTCAGATTTTGCTTCTTCCCAGTTTTTTTTCTAAAATGTTATTTCTATATTCTATTGCGTTATGTTTCGATGTGAATGCTTTTATAATTTCATCTTGATGAATAAGTAGAAAATGTTTCATAGAAACTTCCTTTTTTCAATCGCGAACGGAGCGTAGCAACGTTCGCGATTGGGGCTATTTTTTTTAGGATTTTTGCCCCTTGTAGCCGGCGGAAAGCAGCGGCGAAACCAACAAAGTTTTTCAGTCTTCAGCTAAAAAACTTTGTTGATTTTATAACTTTTTCAGTCTAAAACGTAAAAACTTGCTTATTTTTAATACTTTTTCAGTTTTATACTGAAAAACTTCTTGTTTTTACTGAGTTTTTCAGTTAGAATCGGAACTATGGAAACGGAAAATGAAGACGAGATAGACATTTTCAGGCCGGTGTTTGCCAGGAATCTGGGCAGTTTTAAGGACGAAAAAATCATCAAGATTCTCTGCGGTGTCCGCCGGTGCGGCAAATCTACTATTCTCAAGACGTTCAAGAACACGCTTCTGGCGGACAGCACGCCGCGGGCGAATATTGTGGAGCGTCTGTATTCTTCGATGGAATATCCGCGGGATTTTGATGCCGACGCTATGTACAAGGATTTGCTGCGTGCAATCGAACGTGCGGACAAAGCCAAAAAAGTCTATCTGCTTTTGGACGAAATTCAGGAGATTGCGGACTGGGAAAAATGCGTGAACACGCTTTTTGAAACGAGGAACGTTGACATCTACGTAACCGGCTCGAATTCAAAACTGCTTTCGTCGGAAATCTCAACGTATCTTACGGGGCGTTTTGTTCTGATTCCCGTTTACACGCTTTCGTTCGCGGAATTCATTGAGTTCAAAAAAACGTTCGTCCCGGAACTGAAGAACGCCTCTGCCGACGAGTACTTCGACTTGTACTTGAAATCGGGCGGATTTCCGTTTATCGCGAAAACGAACCACACGCAGGAGGAAAATTATCAGATTGTGGACGGCATTTATGCGACGGTCGTTACACGCGACATTTCGCGGCGGCACACGATTTCCAACCTTGATATGTTCAACCGGGTCGTGCGTTTCGTCCTTGAGAACCTCGGGAAAAATTTCAGTGCAAAGACGATTTTTGATTTTTTCAAGAGCCAGCAGCGTTCTGTTTCAATCGAGACGATTTACAACTACCTTGCGTGGCTTGAGGAGGCGTTCATCATTTACCGTTGCAGCCGCTACGACATTCAGGGCAGGGAAATTCTGAAGACGCAGGAAAAATTTTATCTTTCCGACATCAGCTTTAAATACAGCCAGTTCGGATATTCGCCGAAATCGGTCGCGGCGGTGCTTGAGAACATTGTGTATCTGGAACTTCGCAGACGCGGCTATTCGGTCTACATCGGAAAATTCGCAGACAAGGAAATTGATTTTGTGGCGGCGCAGCAGGACAGAAGAATCTATGTCCAGGTCTGCCGAACGCTGCCGGAACATTCCGACCGTGAAATCGGCAATCTGAAGGCCGTAAAGGACTCGTACCCAAAATACGTTGTAACAATGGACTCCTCCGTCTGCGGAATAGAGAACGGAATAAAAATCGTGCACATCAAGGATTTTTTGCTGGAGGAATTGTAGGGGGGCGATTTTTCATAAATTAGAATGTTATTGCTCTCAAAGTCTATATCTGATGGTTTCAATGAGCA
>CAMWPF010000135.1 GCA_947176045.1 uncultured Treponema sp.
GCGGACAGCTCCAGGACGCGGAAATTGCGCAGGAAGAATCCGCGGAGCCTGCGGTGCCTTCCCGCGGCGAGGAACGGCAGCGCGAAAAACGCGGCGAACCGCGGAATTCCGCAGGCGGCACAGACAGACAGCCGTCCGTCGTCGGCGCGCGCGTCCGGCGCCATCTTCACGCCGCCGCCTTCCGCCCGCATGTTCATCGCCGCAAGGAAGATCAGCCGTCCGAAATCCTGCTCCACGCCGTCAAGCATGACGCGCGCGCGGGTGAACGTCATGCTGAACAGCGACTGTACGGTCAGCAGGAGGTACGTCAGGCCGCCCAGATGCAGCCTGTTCAAGACGAACTTGAGGCGCGACGAGGCAGTCTTCTTGCAGACGAGCGCGTCAAGCCCCAACCCGGCGCTGATGCCGAACAGGAACGATGTTCCGGCGGCGCCTCCTTCGACAATCGAAAGCCGCCCCACATCGACGGCGGAGCTTCCATCGGAAGCAAGGATCATGCCGAGCGCGCGCGGTGTATTGTAGAAGTGCCGCGGAATTCCTGCGCCGCGCGCAAAATCGTTGCCCGAGCCAGTTGGAATGACGCCAAGGCGGACGCGGCTGAAATCGGAAACGCCGTTCAGCACTTCGTTGATGGTGCCGTCCCCGCCGACGACGACGATGCGGACGACGCCTGCGTTCCGGGCGAGCAGCCCTTCCGCAATTGCCCGGGCGCTTCCCGCTCCTGTCGATTCGTGCAGCTCGTACTCGGCGCCCAGCCGTTCCAAGATCCTCCGCACGCGCTCCCATGTGCGCCCCGCCTTTCCGCTTCCGCCCGTCTTGTTCACAATGAAGTAATGCATCGCATCCATTGTACCGCAAATCCGCCGCAATGCAAACGGCTTCCGCTCCTTGACATTTTCAGGGCGATGGCACAAAATGAACGGCGACAATGATTCCGTTGGAACAGTGATCGACGCAAACCATTCCCGGCACAGCCGGAACCAATCTTCAACCGAAACAGACTTGATCCACAGGAGGACAGGTACTATGACGACGTTGGACTTTTCAGCACGAAAAAAAAGCGGACAGCGCATTTCGATGATCACCTGCTATGACGCCGCGTTCGCGCGCATCGTGAACGCGAGCGGCGTCGACTGCATCTTGATCGGCGACAGCTGCGCGATGGTCATGCACGGAGAACGGACGACCATTCCGGCGACCATGGACATGATGGCCATGCATACAAAGGCGGTGCGGACGGGCGCGCCCGACAAATTCATCGTCGCGGATATGCCGTTCCTTTCCACGCGCAAGGGAGCGGTCCATGCCGTGGAGTGCGCCGGAGCGCTCCTCTGCGCCGGAGCGAACGCGGTCAAAATCGAAGGCGTCTTCGGACAGGAGGACACGCTGCGGCACATCGTCCAATCGGGAATCCCGGTCATGGCGCACCTCGGGCTGACGCCGCAGTTCTACAACAGCCTCGGCGGGCACAAGATGCAGGGAAAGACGCAGGACGCCGCGGACAAAATCAAGGAGGAGGCGCGGCTCGCCGAACAGTGCGGCTGCTTCTCCATCCTGCTCGAATGCGTTCCGGCAGCGCTCGCCGCAGACATCACGCGCGCAGCGGACGTCGCGACGATCGGAATCGGAGCGGGAGGCAAGACCGACGGGCAGGTGCTCGTGCTTCAGGATATGCTTGGAATGTCGGGATTCTGCCCGAGCTTCGTGAAGAAGTACTTGGACGGCGAGGCGCTCATCGCAGGCGCCCTGAACCAGTACGCGTCGGAAGTCCAGTCCGGCGCGTTTCCGCCGCCGCGCGAATAGATACGGAAGGAGCCGCAAGCAAAATGAAAATCATACGGACCGTTTCAGAATGGAAGGCGGCCGCGCAGGAAGCTGCGGGCAGGACCATCGGATTTGTGCCGACGATGGGCGGACTTCACGAAGGGCACGCCTCGCTCGTGCGGCGCTCCCGCGCGGAAAACGCCGTTACCGCAGTCAGCGTCTATTTGAATCCGACGCAGTTCAACGACAAGAAGGATTTCGAGACATACCCGGCGGACTTTTCCGAGGACGCCGCCCTGCTGGAAGCGGAGGGCGCCGACTTCCTCTTCGCGCCGGACTACGCCGAACTGTATCCGGACGACTACCGCTACAAGGTCGTCGAAACGGACTTCAGCAGGACGCTCTGCGGCGCGTCGCGGCCGGGGCATTTCGACGGCGTGCTCACCGTCGTCATGAAGCTCTTGAACATCATCCGTCCGTCCCGGGCGTACTTCGGCGAAAAGGACTTCCAGCAGTACACGCTCCTCGTCGGCATGGCGCGCGCGTTCTTCCTCGACGTGGAAATCGTCCCCTGTCCGATCGTCCGCGAGGAAAGCGGGCTTGCAATCAGCTCGCGGAACCGGCGGCTGTCCGGCGCAGGAAGGGAGAAGGCGGCGGAATTCCACCAGATCCTTTCGGAAGGCGGCTCCGCCGGCGAAAAGAAGCGGCGGCTCGAAGGCGCGGGATTTTCAGTGGACTACGTGGAGGAGCGCGGCGGACGGCTGTACGGCGCGGTCTTTCTGGAAGGCGTGCGCCTCATCGACAACGTGCAGTTGGACGCGGCGGCGCAGACGCAGGCGTAGAGCAAATTATAGAAGGAAGGGCGGAAAACCATGGAACATTCGGAAACGGCGCAGGGACGGAACGTCCTGCTGTACGCAAGCGGCTCCATCTCATGCTACAAGGCGTGCGCGCTCATCAGCCTTTTGAAGAAGCGCGGACACTCCGTCACTGCCGCCGCGTCAAAGGACGCGCTGCGGTTCGTGGGGCGCGCGTCGTTTGAAGGGCTGAGCCACGCCAGGCTGCGGACGGATCTGTTCGACGACGAGGAGCCGATTCCGCACATCGCGCTCGCGCAGAACTGGGCGGACATCATCATCGCCTATCCGGCAAGCGCGGACTGCATCAACCGGCTCGCGGCGGGACTGTGCGACGACCTGTTCGGCGCGATCTGCCTTGCAAACAATTTCGCACGCCCGCTTCTGATTGCGCCCGCGATGAACAGCATGATGTTCGCCCATCCGGCAGTCCAGAAGTCGTTGGAAACGCTGCGCGGCTGGGGCGCGGCCATCCTCGGCTGCGGCGAAGGGCTCCTTGCGTGCGGAACGACCGGCGCAGGACGGCTTTTGGAGCCGGAGGACGCGCTCGCGGAAATCGAGGCGGCGCTCGCCCGGACGGAACGGAAGCAGCCATGAGGATTCTGATCACCGGCGGCGGAACTGAGGAGCCGCTCGACAGCGTGCGGAACGTCTGCAACAGTTCGACCGGGCGCACGGCATCGTTCCTTGCGGAGCATTTCCTGCGGCGGGGGCACGACGTCGCTGCAATCATGGCGCGCCGCGCCGTCCTGCCGTCTGCGGACAGCCAGGCGGGCGGAACGCTTTCGGTGCGCGGCTACAGGACGTTCGCGGATCTGCGGGCGGTTCTGGAAGACGAATGCCGGAACGGCGGCTTCGGCGCGGTGATCCACGCCGCGGCGGTCAGCGACTATTCGCCCGACGTCATATAAATCGACGGCGAGGAGTTCAAGTCGGGAGAAATCCTGAAGCTGCCGTCCGAGGGGGAGCTTGTCGTCAGAATGCGCAGGAATCCCAAGCTGCTCGGATTCCTGCGGGAATGGACGGGCGGCGCGGCGAAGATCATCGCCTTCAAGCTGACGTCGGGAGCGGCGCGGCGCAACCGCGAAGCGGCGGTCGGAAAGCTCTTCCGCACCAGCGCGCCCGACGCGGTCGTCTCGAACGACCTGTCTGAAATCAGCGGAGGCAGCCACCCCTGCACCATATACCGCGCCGACGGACGGACGGCGCCGTGCCGGACGCTTCCGGAACTGGCAGAGGCGCTGGAAGCATTAATTCTGGAACCGGAGGAGGAGCGGTTATGATTCTGGCAATCGACGTCGGGAACACGACGATCCAAGGCGGCCTGTTCGACGGCGAGACGCTCGCATTGCAGTTCCGGCGCATGACGACGCCGGGCATCAGCTCCGACGAATTCGGCATCTTCCTGCGCGCCGTGCTGCGGGAAAACGGCTTCGACTCCGCCTGCGTGACGGAAATCGCCTGCTGCAGCGTCGTACCGTCCATCAACCATTCGCTCGCAAACACGTTCACCAAGTATTTCGGGCGGGACGCGCTGTTCATTCAGGCGGGAATCCGCACCGGCTTGAAGCTCAAGTATGCGAATCCCAGGGAAATCGGCGCGGACAGAATCGCGGCGGCGCTCGGAGCGGTCGCGCGGTACCCGGAGCAGAATCTCATCATCATCGACATGGGAACCGCTACGACGATCGACGTGGTGACGAAGGACCGCGAATACCTCGGCGGCGCAATTCTTCCGGGACTGAAGATTTCGGTGGGCGCGCTCGCAAGCGGAACGGCGAAGCTTCCGCAGGTGGAGATTGTGCGGGCGGAAAAAATCTGCGGCGCATCGACCATCGAGGCGATCCAGTCGGGCATCTATTACGGAACAGTCGGCTCCATCAGGGAATTCTGCGCGCAGATCAGCGCCCGGATGTTCGGCGGAACGCAGCCGTTCGTCGTGGCGACAGGAGGATTCGCGCGCCTGTTTTCGGACTGCGGCATCTTCGGGGCGGGGATTCCCGAACTGGTGCTGCTCGGCGTCAAAACCGCGCTGGAAAACAACCGGTGAACTATAAAATAGAGGCAGGAATATGAAAATTGAAGTGCTGAAGGCAAAGCTCCACCGTGCGGCCGTCACAGATGCAAATCTGGAATATGAAGGCTCCATCACAATCGACCGGGCGCTCCTTGAGGCGGCGAGAATGCACCCGTTCGAGAAGGTTGATGTCCTCAACGTAACGAACGGCGCGCGGCTTTCCACCTACATCATCCCCGGCGGCGCGGGAGAAATCTGCATGAACGGCGCGGCGGCGCGGCTGTGCGCGAAGGGCGACAAGGTCATCATCGTTACCTACACGTGGATTGAAGAGTCCGACGCTGACGGCTGGAAGCCGGCCGTCATCCTGCTCGATGGGAAAAACCGCCCGAAGCAGCCCGCCAATTGAAAGCGGCGCCTACCCCCCCCCCCAGGACGCCGGAGCCCCCCGTTTAAATTT
>CAMWPF010000136.1 GCA_947176045.1 uncultured Treponema sp.
GTATCAGGCAGAAATACGTTTCTTTTTTCTTTTGCTCCAAAACAGAAAGTACTGCTGTATTGAATTCCAGTTCAAAGGAAAGCGAAAACGCTTTGGGTATTTCTTCGTATTTTCTGCAAATGAATTTGTACATCTGCTTTCTAAAAAAATGACTTGCCAGTCTAAACAGAAACGACGTATAGAAGCTTGTTTTAAAATAGGCATTCAGAATCTCATAGTGGGAATTTCCCTTCCAAAGCGTTCCGTCCAAGTCAAATACAGCAATCTTATCTTGATGGCACATGAGCATATTCCTTCTTTTCAATCCTGAGCAGATTTTTGTTACGGTAAAAATCATATATCACTGTTTCTATAAAAATAAGTGAGCAGAACCCGATGCTTCCGAGAAGGAACGGATTTGTACATGCCACTGCAATATATGAAATAACCATTACTGAAAAAAATAGCTTTTGAACAAGCGGCATTCTGTTTGCAAGTACAAAGATGACAGGTCTTCCCCAAATAAAAATGAAAATCATAACTGTCGATATGACGCCGTACCTGCGAATTGTTTCATAAAATGAAAGTTCTGTTGTGTCCGTCATCTTTCGGAATCCTTTGCTGTAAAATTCAGATCCTGCGCCCCATCCGGTAAAAATCGTTTTATATGGATGCATGTCGAACAGTTCCATATATGAAATCTTGTGAAGTGTTTTTACCTTTATAGAAGAATCTGACTTTTCATTGAGCATCATAAGCAAAAAGACAAAAGATGCAGTTCCAGCTGCAAGAATAATCATAAATGCACGAGCAAGTTTTTTCTGTTGCATGAGCTTCAGGCATATATATGCACCGTTGAGCAGAACGACAGCGAGAATGTTTGCCCGCGCGCCGCTTATCAGCAGTCCGAAACTAAAAAGAAGAACTGAAAACCAGTTTTCGTCCTTCAATGAATAAAACCGGACAACAAGACAGTATCCCAAGGCACATATCATACATGGTGCAGTACAATAGTAGACTCGAAGAAACGGAAATCCAAGAATTTCACGCCGAACAATCATAAAAATAAAAGCTGCCGCATCCGTTTTGTTCATTTCAAAAAAAAATGTCAGTCCTGCGGCAATCGGCGGAGATGCCATGCACAAAATCCAGATCGCCAGAGACATCCAAGCGACAACTTTTGCTGAAAATAAAAACGAACGGACAATCGTCCTTGTATACTCAGGAGTTTCATATACCTGCAAAAACAGATAGATGAATCCGAGCAAATTGTAAACTGCCGCTGAAAAACGGTAGGATGATTCGGAAATAAGATTGGCTGTAGCACTGAACAGATACAGAATCATCATAAGAATGAAATTCCACAGCTTTCTGTAGTCTCCATATTGCAGTGATGTCGAAATAAACATGATGAAAAACAGTTCCTTGAGGTGAAAAAAATTGTTTCCGTTTACATTCATCATAAAAATCAGGCAGGCAAGAAAAAAGTGAGAAAATTCCTGAAGGTTCGTTTTATACAGGCAATGCATTTTTCTTCTCCTTGCTTGCAAGGTTCATTACCGCCTGAACCATTTCATCAGTGTCATGGCAGACAATTCCCTTCGCATACTTTCGAACTTTGTCTGCTTGAGCACCAAAATCAAAGCAGATTACAGGAATATCCATCTGAATATGTTCAGAAACGAGATAACTGAACGTTTCTGAACATATCGACGGAAACAGCACCGCCGATATGGTCAGATGTTCGATTATTTTTTGCAGATCATCATGTTTGTATTTGCCAATATATCGGACATTCTTCCTGCGGATTCTGATTTGCATCCTTGTTGCCCCTACAACTGAGACAGGAATTTCAGGCGGAATACGGCGCAACAATTCCCGCACGACATATTTTCCTTTGGGAACAGAATAAACACTCCCTATGATGCCAATATGAATCGGAAGAGATTCTATTCCCTGTATCTTCGTGAACCGGCACCAATCCATGCTGTGTGGCTTTACAGAAATCCGCTCTTCCTGTAAATCAGGATATGCTTTCAGCAGAATTCTTTTTGAGTCCTCTGAAAAACAACGGATTTCATCTGCCTGCAAAAGCAGCGGCTTCCACAGTTTCCTCCATTCTGAAATAGTTCCGCTGTATCTGTTTAGAAAACTGTCGAAAGCGCATTTGTGTTTTCCGCACTCAAGGCTGCAATTCCAGTTGTCTGCAACAAGATTCACCGTTGGGCATATACAATGAAAGTCATGGACAAAATATCTGAATGATACATGAGGATTTTTCTCTTTGTATTCACATAGTGCATTGATATATTTCTCAATTGAGAAAAACGAACAAAGAGAATTCAAAATAACTTCAGCAAATGCATACTTAAAGAGAGATGTAAAATCCTTATATCGAATATACAGAATGTGTTTTTGCTCTGTGTCTTCCAGCTTGAAAAATAAATTTTTCTTGTAGGAAATCATCCGGCAGATCAGTACAGATGATGCGCAGGAAGAAAGATAATTTTTTTCAAATGTCAGCGTTCCGCCACCAAAATTATGCGTAATGAACAGAATTCGAAAACAATATTTATCGAGGAACTTTGCAATGTCCTTATCCCGCTGCAAAAAGAACAGCAGGAAGTACTTTAATTTAAGAACAGAATATTTAAGCTGACGGTACAAATTCAAAAACAACTTCATCTGCAAAACTCCATCGCTGTTTGCATAAAGCTCCTTGATTCCTCCCGGAATTCAGAAAGTTTTTTTTCCGTCGGCTCCATGAGAAGCAGGCTGTCATGGGACAGATTCTGAACGCTCCCGCCGTAACGTCCTTGCAGACCAAGCCTGTCGAGCAAGTCCGTAATCCGCTCCGAACGGCTGCCGAAAGCAAGGACGAAGAACGGCTTTTCAAAGATGATGCTGAACGCCGTACCATGAAAGCTGGTTGTAATTACCAAGTCTGCGCCCGCGATATAGCCTAAAAATTTTTCAACCGAGATGCCTTCTGCAAAATGCTGCTTTTTGCAGAAGAATTTTCTTAAGCTTTTTATATAAACAACTTGAACTGCTTTTTTTCCAAGCCGCGAGGCAGTCCTTTCAACCTCATCATCAAAACCAATATTTTCAGCGATTTTATAGGCAAGGATATAATTCTGTTCATGAGGTTTCACTGCAATTTTTAGCCACTCATCCTTTGAAAGAAGAAAAACAGGATCGCAGACTGTCGGTACGATTTTCCCCAGTCTTTCAGAGACTTTTTCTGAAAGGCTCTTTTCACGGCAGGAGATTGAGTTAAAATCACCCAGCATCTTCTTCACTTCTTCCGTGATTTTAATTTCTCCGCCGTCGCTTGCGCCGTATGCTATTTTTGTCCCGCGGAAATTCGCTCCGAAATAAGCAAGGTCATCTCCTGTAAGCTCGGGATTCCAAATCTGGTCAGAGCCGTAGAAAACCACGTCGTATTCATTTGGATCTGGAGAGCCGACGCTCAGAAATTCCCCGCGGAACGAACTGAACCGCCTGCGCTTTTTCAGCTGGGAGGGCACGTACAGGATCTGCGAGATGTTTTCAAGGACGCTCCTTCTCAGTCCGAGCACCCGGTACGACTTCTCGATGAGCGGATTCCTGTAGTCTATGACGCACACTTCATCGTCAGGGCGAAGCGACCGCAGCGTCTCCTGCAATGCATAGCACTGAAGGACGGCACCGTAATTGTCCGCATTATGAAACGTGAGGATTCCGATTCTCAGTTTTTTTAGGTTTTTGCCCGTATCTCCAGCCATTTGCTTTGGCTGAAAGGAGGATTGATTTTTAGAAAGTCTTAATGGCTATGAAACAGTTCGCTGTGTGAATTCAGCCTGAACGCAGTGAGCAGCAGCGCGTCCTTGTTCTTTGAGTAAATCAGGTTTTGCATGGCAATCCTATAGGCCATGGACGACCTCGTACTCCTCCATGGAGGCGTATGTCTTTAAAGTGCCTTTCTCATGCTCCCTTAGGATTTCCGCCTGCTCCGCCTTTAACTCATCTGCAAGAGAATGTTCTTTCACAGCAAATGTAGCACAGCACGGCTTAAAAATCAATTATCCTTTCAGCCTGCCTCCTTGCATCAGTCTCTTTACCTTCTGCACTGTCTCTTCTCCGAGGGCGGACTTCACGAGCCGCCTTATCCGCGCCTTCAGCGTCCGCTCCGCCCTGAAGCAGTGCTTCTTCATGCTCTTCTCCAGCCCCGTCTTCCTGTAGTCCTCAAAGAACTTCTCCCTGTCAATCCTTGGAACAGGAAGCCCGGACAACGGAAGGTTCCGCGGGGCGGCATCGGACAGGGCGATGCCTTTCACCGTCATGCGCCTCCGCGCCCTGTCGAACAGCCTCCGGCCTTTTTCTGTGTTCACCAGCACGAGCGAGCAGCCCCGGTTTCCGTTGAACATATCGGGATGGACGGACTCAACGCCCCAGAAGTCCCCGACGGAAATGTCAGCCGTGCGCTCCTTCACAGCGTACCGGCACTCATAGCAGCTCGGCCGCAGAATGCAATCTGTTCCAAGGAACAGATTGTTGAACGCGTCAGCGTTCAACAATTCGCCGCAGGAGCTTCCGTCCTCATACGAAATTTTCCTGAGCGGCGTTGTCCAGCCTTCCTCTTTTCCGCGGAATTTGAAGTCAGTTACTTTTCTCCCCCTCCTCCGCTCTATTAGCGACAGGTATTCCCGGAAAATCCCGGGCGAAGGCACTCCGTGGCAGATTATCTCAAGGAGGACAATGTTCTGAGGAACCCTGCCATTGAAAATTTTTCTTACGGCGTCCATCTGGCACGGCGTACCGGAAACAAGCACCGGAACTCCGCTTTCAGCCTTTTCCCTGATTTGTGCATAGACAGTTCCCATATCGCTCTGAACATATTTTGAGCCGCGGAACAGGTTCCTTTCTTCCTGCGATTCGGCCGCCCGGCAAACGGCATTCAGGCAGTCGTCATAGCAGTGCCCGAAAACAACGCCGCCGCTTTCAAGAACGCAGTCGGAAATGTGCGTAAATGCACCGCCGCTTGCAGAAGCGGCTAAAACTTCTGCCTCCCTTGAGAAAGCCTCATAAAAC
>CAMWPF010000137.1 GCA_947176045.1 uncultured Treponema sp.
GCCTTGGAACGCGCCGCGGCCGCCCGCGAAGCCGCGCTCGCCGCCGGAGCCGACAAGGCCGCCGCCGTGCAGTTTGCCGCCGCCGACGCGCAGTACAAGGCGCTTGCGGAAGCGGCGGAGACTGACGTGAATGTTTCCCTCGGACTGGAGGATGTGCAGCGGCGCTTCGAGGCGCTGGAGTTGTACGCGAAGGCGCTTGCCGCGAAGGCGCGCGCGGACGAGCTTGATTTCGCTCAGTACGACCAGTCCGCGTATGACAGCGGAACGGAATCCTTGGATTATTTCGAACACGCGTACACTTCTCCGAACAGCCTTTCGGCCTCCATGCTTGAAACGGCAGGAAGCGCGGACGGCTCCTTCCGGCGCGTCCTGTTTTCCGGCTTCAAGAAGCTGGCGAAGGACGAGCGCACGGCCGCGTTCTCCGCAAAGCTGAAGGCGGACGGCGTCCGCGCCGGGGTTGCCGCGAAGTCAGAATATAATCAGGCGGTCGAGGAATTCCGCGCGGGGGATTCCAGTTATGCCATGCAGAATCCCGAATCCGCGTACAATCATTACCGCGCCGCCGGCGGGCAGTTTGCGTCGCTGTTTGAGTCTGTTTCGGAATTGCGCGCCGCCGCTCAAAAGGCGATCGACGAGGCGAAGGAGCGGGCGGCGGAAAGCATGGCGTATGCGCAGGCCGCCGATGAGGAGTCGCCGCTTTCTGACGAGGATGTCGAAGGCATTGAGGCGGCGGACGCGAAGCTCCTCGAGGACGATGTATATGAGTCGCCGGAATCGCAGGAGGCGGAAATTCCGTCCGAAGTGGACGACGACGGCGCGGCTGCTGCGGACGGCGCGGACGAAGCGCTTGCAGACGGCGCTGGATCTGAGGACGAAGCATTTCCTGTAGGCGGCGCTGAGCCTGAGGATGAAGCGCTTCCTGCGGACGGCGGTTCCGAACCGTTGGAATCCGTAGATGCTGAAGCCGATGATGTCGGCGGCGGATCTTCCGAGCTGGACGGCTTTGCTTCTGATGGCGGACTGGATGCCGGCATCGCGGACGAGGATGAGGCGGACGCGGAGTTCGAGGACGACGGTGAGTTCGCAGGCGAAGGCTGTTTCAAGGACGACGGCTTTGAATTGGAAGAATCTGCGGAAGAAACCATCGTCGGCGAGCCGTATTCCGACGAAGAATGTGCAGAGGAGGCCGCGGACGAAGCGCTTGCAGACGGCGCTGAGCCGTCCGATGAAGAATTTCTTGAAGACGATGATTCAGATCTGTTGGAATTTGTAGAGGATGAGGATGATCTGGCGGACGGCGGCGCTGAGGCTGCTGCGGACGAGGATGATGCGGACGCATTTTTTGAATCAGAAAGGAACGGTGCTGATGCGGAGCCGGATTCCGACGGAGCCGATGAGGGAGCCGTAATTATATATGAGGAAGCGGCGCCTCCCGCCGACGAATATGGAATGGAGCCGGCGTTCGATGAGGCGGAATGGCTTGAAGATCCGGACCTTATGGAAGAAGATGCAGTCGAGGAGGCGAAATGATGAAAAAGATGCTTTCGTTTGCCGTGGCGTTGTGCGCGTCCGCGGCGCTTTTTGCGGCCAGCTATACGAACAATACATATCAGAAGCTCGCGGACGAATATGCCGTGAAGGCTCAGACGGCGTTTAACGCCGGACAGTACGACGATGCCGTGGAGTATTCCAAAAAGGCGGCGGAGAACGCGGCGCTGTCAAAGGAATATATCGACATGATGCTGTCGCGCGGAACGGTGGACGAGCAGATGCAGCGCGCCGCGGAAAGAATCGCATGGGCGGAAAGCGTCGGCGCGGACCGCTCGTTCCCGGATGAATATGCGGCGGCAACGGCGGCGTACGGCAATGCGCAGGACGCGTATGCGGGCGAGGATTTCGCCGCCGCGTCGGAGTATGCGGAGCAGGCGCTTGCGGCGCTCGACGGAGTGTCTGCGGACGGGAACGGAACAGATGGGAACGGAACGCCGCCGCTGCCGGCCTTCTACACCGTGCGCTCATGGGTGAAGACCGGGGACTGCTACTGGAACATCGCCGGGCTGCCGTACATCTATAACAATCCGCGCCTGTGGAAGCATTTGTATCAGGCGAACAAAGACAGCATGCCCCAGCCGGGCGATCCGGATTTGATCCTGCCAGGTACGAAGCTGAAAATTCCGAGCCTGTCCGGAGAGGTTCGCGAAGGCGAGTACGACCCCTCCAAAAAATATGGATCATATAACGGCGGACGCTGACCGAGCGCGTCCGAATGTGCGGAACTGTGGAGTTGCAATATGAAGATACTGGTGATCGGCGGCGCAGGCTATATTGGAAGCCATGTCGTGAAGGCGCTGATGGCGGCGGGACATACGATCTCCGTCTTCGACAACCTTTCCAGCGGGCTGCGGCAGAACCTGTTCCCAGAAAACGAATTTATATATGGAACGATTCTGATTCCGTCCGATGTGGACGCGGCGTTCGCGCGGGGCTTCGACGGATTCGTGCATCTCGCCGCGTTCAAGGCCGCCGGAGAGTCGATGGTTTCTCCCGAAAAGTATTCAGTCAACAACATCACCGGCACGCTGAACATTTTGAATTCCGCCTGCGCGCACGGCTGCAAGAACATGGTGTTCTCCTCGTCCGCGGCGATTTTCGGGGAGCCGGAATATCTGCCGATTGACGAGGCGCATCCGAAGTCGCCCGAAAATTATTACGGCTACACCAAGCTTTCCATCGAGGAATTCATGGACTGGTACGGAAGGCTCCGCGGCCTGCGTTTCGCCGCCCTGCGCTACTTCAACGCGGCGGGATACGATGTGGACGGCACGGTTTCCGGGCTGGAGCAGAATCCGGCGAACCTGCTGCCGGTCATCATGGAGACGGCGTGCGGAATCCGCGCGCGCATGAAGGTTTTCGGCGACGACTACGATACGCCGGACGGAACATGCATCCGCGACTACGTCCATGTCAGCGACCTGGCGGACGCCCACGTCCGCGCGCTGGAATACATTGCGAAGGGCGGCGGGAACTTGAAGCTCAATTTGGGAAGCGAGGCGGGAACGTCTGTGAAGGAAATGGTCGACGCCGCGCGCCGCATCACGGGAAGGCCGGTTCCTGCCGACATCGTGGCGCGCCGCCCCGGCGATCCGGCAAAACTGGTGGCGTCGTCCGCCCTTGCCCGCGAGACGCTGGGATGGAGCGCGCGCTATTCCGATGTCGGTACGCTCGTCGAATCGACGTGGCGCGCCTACCAAAAGAACGTTCCGTCCGCATGACGGCTGCCGCGCGTCCGTCGGAAGGATTCAGCGCGCCGTGAACGGCATCGTTCCGTTTGTCTGGAATTCTCCGCCGAGCGCGCCGAACAGCGCCGCGAACGTGTAGCCCGACCAGCTGTATCCCAGAAGGATTTCGTCCGCCCAGTCCAAGCCGAAGGCGTTCGCCGGCGACATGATGGAAAGGATGACGACGCGCTTTCCCGTTCCGCGGAGCTTCTGCGCAATCTGCGCGCTCCGCGCGCTGGAGACGCAGAAGATGACGGTGTCGCAGGCGGAGGCAGTGTTCAGGATGTTGTCCCGCATCCACTCCGTCTCGTTGGGGCCAAGCTCGTAGCTGAAGCGGAATTCAATGCTGTTCGGGTAGCGCTTCCTTCCTTCAGTGAAGAATTCCGGGAGCGCTCCCGCGAACAGGACTTTTCCTGCCGATTCTGCCGACAGCGGCAGGGCGGTCTGCTTGTAGACGGTGATGGAGCGGCACGCCTGCTCCAAAAAGAACCGCCGGCCGTCGCGGTCGGGAATGGAGCGTCCGATGGCGTCCGGGTCGGGGTAGAGCGGCGCGGAATTTCCTCCCTTGAAATATGCCAGCTTTGCGCGGATGACGCGGTACGCGGCGTCCTGCACCCTCGCCTTGAACGCGGGATCGGAACGGATGAGCGCCAGGTTGTTCGTCCACAGCGCTTCGTTGAGCCGCGCCGTCGTCGAGGAAATCACGATGTCGTTGCCCGCCTCGATCGCCATGCGGAAGGCGCTGGAAAGCGAGCCTGCGTAGAGCGTGTCTCCGTTCATCATCATGTCGTCCGTAATGATCAGCCCGTCGTAGCCCATCTGGCCGCGCAGCAGCTCCGTGAGGAAGTATTTTGAAAGCGACGCCGGCGCGCCGGTGGGGTCGATCTGCGGAAAGGCGAGATGCCCGGACATGACGGCGGGGATTTTCTCCCGTATCAGATATTCAAACGGAACAAGCTCGCGGCTCCGGAACGTTCCGAAGTCGATGTCGATGACGGGAAGATTGATGTGCGAGTCGGAATCGGTGTCGCCGTGTCCCGGAAAGTGCTTCGCCGTCGGAATGACGCCCGCCGCGCTGCTGCCTGCGGCGAACGCTCCGCCGAGGATTCCCGCCTTCTCGGGATTTTCGCCGAAGGAGCGCGTTCCGATGATTGTGGAATCTTGATTGGTGAATAAGTCAACGGTCGGGGCGAAATTCATGTTGATGCCGAGCGCCTTGATTTCCCGGCAGATGTAGTAGCCGCTGTACCACGCGTCCGCAGGGTATCCTGCCGCTCCAATCGCCATGTTGCCAGGCGTAACCGCCGTCTCGCCCTTGACGTGGCGGATCCAGCCGCCCTCCTGATCGGTGGCGACGAACAGCGGAATCTTGAACGCGCGCCCGGCGGCGCTTTTTTGCAGGGCGGCGATGGACTTTGCGACGAGCTTGATGTCGTCGGTGTTCCAGCCGAACACTTTGACGCTGCCAAGTCCGCGGCCGCCGACCCATTGGAACAGCAGGCTTTCCGGCTCGGCGCCCGCCCAGCCGAACATGAAGATCTGCGCGAGGATTTCCTCGTCGCTCATCCGTCCGACGAGCGCGCGCGCGAGCTGCTCGTCGGGATGCGTGCTCCAGAACGTGATGTCCGCCGGAAGCTGCGCCGCCGCGTCCGCATAGCTGTCCTGCTGTGCGGAAAGCCGCGCCGCCGCAGTGCAGGACAGGAGGACGGCGCAAAGGATGCGGAAGAACGCTGCGCCGCGGCTCATTCCGCGGCTCCC
>CAMWPF010000138.1 GCA_947176045.1 uncultured Treponema sp.
GCTCCACGTTGTCGAGCGCAAGCAGCAGCGCCCCGGAATCAGCTGCGCCGCCGCGCACCGCCGCAAGGCATTCGGGCAGCGTCCGATGCAGGAACAGCGCCGGAACGTGCGTTCCGCCCGCCTGCACCACGCCGTCAAGCAGCAGCCTGCGCGCCGCGCCGCGCTCGACAAGCGACGACTGCATATACGACTTTTCGCCAAGCTCCGTCCCGGTCAGATGAATTTCGCACGCGCCGATTCCAGCGACATCGCGCAGGAGCCGCTTGAGCTGGATCGGGCGCGGAAACCCGACAATCATCCGGAGCGGATGCAGCGGCTTGCCGTCCGATTCCGGCGTGAAGCGGTACTCCAAAATGCCGCCGCCCAGCCGCGTGATGACGGCAGTTCCCGCGCGTCCGCCGATGACTCCGGCGGCAAACGCGTCCCCTTCTTTTTTGTGCAGAATCTTCACCAAATGGACGGCACGCTCGTCGCGCGCATCAAGCGGTCGTTCCAGCTCCTCCGCGGAAAAAAGGCAGATGTTCATGGAAAGACTATAAATCCTCGCCGCCGTTCCTGCAAGTGCGCCGCGGACAGGCACGCGGATTCGGAACTTGTTAAAGACGGAAAAATGGCGTATCCTGCAAGCATGAAACTGTTTTCTTCCGACACGGAATTGCAGAACCGGCTGCTCGACCGCTTCATTCGGTACGTCAAAGTCTGGACGGAAAGCTCGACGGAAAATGCGGACAACGGAATCATGCCTTCGACGGAGCGGCAGCGGCCGTTCGCGGAGGCGCTCGCCGAAGAATTGAAGGGCATCGGGCTGACGGACGTCTGCGTTACGCCGGAATGCTACGTCTACGGCGCGCTTCCGGCTTCCGACGGACTGGACGGCGTCCCTCCGTTCTGCCTGCTCGCGCATCTGGACACCGCGGACGAAGTGTCCGGCAGGGACGTCCGGCCGATCATCCATACGGGCTACGACGGAACGCGGATCGACCTGCAAGGCGGCGTCTCCCTGGACTGCGCGGAAGATTCCTGCCTGGCGCTCGCCGCAAAGCAGCGCGACACGCTCATCACCAGCGACGGCACGACGCTCCTCGGCGCGGACGACAAGGCGGGCATTGCGGAAATCGTCTCGGCGCTGGAATACCTTTCGGAACACACACAGGCCGCCCACGGAAAAATAGAAGTCGTCTTTTCGCCCGATGAAGAGACCGGGCACGGCATGGACCATGTGCCGCTCAATCTGATTTCCTCGAAATACGCATACACGGTTGACGGCGGACATCTGGGGCAGCTGGAAACGGAATGCTTCAACGCAAGCCGCGCCGCCATCCGCTTCACCGGGAAGTCCGCGCACACCGGCGACGCGCGCAAGAACGGCATGGTAAACGCAGCCTGCACGGCGGCGCGCTTCATCGAAAGCCTTCCGGCGGCGGAACGCCCCGAAACGACGGACGGACGCGCCGGATTCTACGCCGTCATGGAGTGCCGCGGCGCCATTGAATCGGCTTCCGTAACGCTCCTGCTGCGCGACTTTACGGAAGCGGGCATGAACAGGCGGATCGAAACGGTCAGAATGCTCGCCGTCGCCTGCGCGCACGCCTCCGGCGCGTCAGTGCAGGTCGAAATCAAGGAGCAGTACAAGAATATGAAGGCGGCGCTGGATGCCGCGCCGGAAACCGTTTCGCTGCTGGAACGCGCCTGCCGGAACGCCGGAGTGGAGCCGGAATACACGCCGATCCGCGGCGGAACGGACGGCTCGAAGCTTACGGAAATGGGCATTCCCACGCCGAACATCTTCACCGGCGGACACAACTTCCATTCGCGCGCAGAATGGGCCTCCCTCCAGCAAATGAGCGCCGCCGCAGATGTTCTTGTCAATCTTGCCGTCCTTGCTGCCGATAAGAAATAAAGGCCGCTGAAAAAAAGCCGCCTACTTTCACACACAGGAATCGTTATGCATGAATATCTGATTGAAGGCGGATTCCCCGTCAAAGGAACCATCACAGCCGGAGGAAACAAGAACGCGGCGCTGCCCTGCATCGCGGCGGCGCTCCTTTCCGAAGAGCCGGTCGTCCTCCACAACATTCCCGAAATCGAAGACACCGCCGTCATGCTGAACATCCTCCAGTCGTTCGGAGCGAAGGCCACGAACATCGGAAGGCACAGCTGGAAGATTGAAGCGGAGACAATTCATCCGACGTGCATTCCGGCGGAACTCTCGAAAAAAATCCGCGCATCCATCCTGTTCGCCGGCCCGATGCTCGCGCGCTGCGGCCGGGCGGAAATGCTGCCGCCGGGCGGAGACGTCATCGGGCGGCGGCGGCTTGACACGCACTTCCTCGCGCTGACGCAGCTCGGCGCGCGCGTCGATGTCAACGGGCATTTCACGTTCACCGCGAACAAGCTGTCCGGCGCGGACATCTTCCTCGACGAATGCTCCGTCACGGCGACGGAAAACGCGGTCATGGCGGCAGTCCTCGCGGAAGGCGAGACGACCATCACGAACGCCGCAAGCGAGCCGCATATCCAGGACTTGTGCAGCATGCTTTCCAAAATGGGCGCTCAGATTTCCGGCATCGGCAGCAACATCCTGCGCATAAAGGGCGTCAAGAAGCTCCGCGGCTGAGAATTTTCCATCGGGCCGGACTATATGGAAATCGGCTCGTTCATCGGACTGGCGGCGGCGACAAAGGGCAGCATCACCATCGAAGGAATCGGGAATTTGGACTTGCGCCCGCTCAAAACCGGCTTCGGAAAGCTCGGCATCAGCTGGACGGTTCAAGGCGACGCGCTCTGCGTCTCGTCGATTCAAGACATGAAGGCGAACGGCGACGTCGGAACAAAAATTCCGAAAATCGACGACGCGCCGTGGCCGGGATTCCCGCCGGACTTGACGAGCATCATGACTGTCGTCGCAACGCAGATTGAAGGAACCGTCCTCATCTTTGAAAAAATGTTTGAATCCCGGATGTTCTTTGTAGACAAGCTCATCAGCATGGGCGCGCAGATCACGCTGTGCGATCCGCACCGCGCCGTCGTCTCAGGGCCGTCCGTCCTGCACGGCGACCACCTCGTCTCCCCGGACGTCCGCGCGGGCATGGCGATGGTCATCGCCGCGATGACCGCCCACGGCGAAAGCCGCATCAGCAACGTCTACCAAATTGAACGCGGATATGAGCATCTGGTGGAACGGCTGCAGTCGCTCGGCGCTCACATCACAAAAGTTGAAATGGAGTGAGGTAGCGTATGAGAAAACCGTTGCAGCTTGCCTTATGCTATTTGTGGATTCTGATTGCCAGCTCCCTGGTTGGAGTCTTCGTCTGCTTCCAATTTTTTATCTGCACAAATTTTGTCGCCGGGCAAGCCGAGCCGATTTCATTCCAGACAATCGTCCACGGATTCTTCGAAGCGTCCCCCGTTGTGCTGCTGTTTTTGGGAATGCTTGTCGCGCTGTACAAAGTCAGGCACCTTGGAAGCCCTGTCCTCAGCGCTGCTGTGTATGCCGCGCTGTGCGCCGCCACGTGGCTCCTGCTCTTTCCCGCCCTTCTCACCGCACGCGGCGCCGTCTATGAAAAGAACGGAATTCTGGATTCTGGGGCGCAGCAGGCGAACATAAGCGGCGGCTATTTCCGGCAGCTGGACGGCAGCATCTACTACTTCCTCCGCGATTCCGACGGACAGGAAGCGGACGTCATCCTCTTGAATGCAGAAGACGTTCCTTCCGATGAAGGCGGAGCCATCGTCAGAACGCTCGACGTCTCGGAACAGTCGGAATTCATGAAAAAGGCCGCGCCGTTCCGGGATCCGCTCATCAAGGAATCGCTGGAAACGCCGTCCACGCCTGTTTTTGCCGTCCTCGTCAGCGCAAAGCGGCGGGCGCTGGCAAGCTGGAGCGCCGGAATTCCGGCATGGCTGTGCTTCTGCACGTTCGGATTCGCGCTATGCTCGGTCTACAGCTTCATCCATGTAAGCACGTGGCGGCTGGTCAATTCATTTTCCATCGTCTGTCTGGAAGCCTTCGTCCTATGGGGGAACGCGCTGTATTTTTCGCCGCTGTTCGGGCGCATCCGGGAAAGCCTTGAGGAGAGCGCGGCGCAAAGCGTCGGCCGCTGGAGCGCTCCGCTGGGAAACCTCGGCGCGGAACTTCCTCCGGCCCTGCTCAACCTCCTGCTAGGAATCATCATCGTGGTTTCAGGCAGCGTGATCACCGTACTCCGCAACCGGAAGGACTAACATGAAGATAAAAAAACAGCTCATCGTTTCCATCAGCCTCGCCGTCCTGACGTTCATCATCAGCCTCCTGTACGGATTCCTGAAGCCCGATCTGCCGGAGCTGGTGGCAAAAACGCAAAAATCATACCGCCTCTTCTTCGGGCTGCGGTACTTTCTTGCCGCCCTGCCGGCCGTCCTTTCCACCGCATACCTTATCGGATGGGCGGCGGACTTCGGGGAGAACGCAGACGGAAGCCGGGTGCGCTTTTCCACGGCGATGTTCGAGCGCTACAAAAGCGTCCTCGTCACAAGCATTGCCGCCGTCCTCGTCCTCGTCTGCGTGCAGGAAATCGTCCTGCCGGGCATCGACGGAAAGCTGCAAACATACGAAAAGCTGCCCAAACTGCTTGCGGAATACAAGAAATTCTCCAACGGGCTGTACGGACACGGACGGTACGAACTCGCCTACGGCTACGCAAAGCTTGCTGCCGGAATCGATGAAAACGATGCGGAAACCATCCGCCTGCTCAACGACGCGTCAATCGCCCTCAACAAAACGGAAGCCGTCCGCATCCCAGAACCAGACACGGTGATTTTGGAAAACGAAATCCAGGACGCGCTCGACGGGTTTTCCGCACAAACTATGCCCGGCGGCGGAACGGAAGCAATAGCGGAACCGGCTGACGGCGGCGCGGAACCAGCAAATCCGTTCACGACATACCGCCTCCTCCAGCTGGCGCGGGAGCGCCTTTCCCAAGAAGATTGGTTCGGCGCGCACTATTACGCGCAGCTCGCCCTTGCAGCCGCCGCGCCCACCGATGT
>CAMWPF010000139.1 GCA_947176045.1 uncultured Treponema sp.
GATGCCGTGTTGGAGTCGGAATCGGAGCTCATGACGCCCGTACCGCCGACGGACAGCGTGGAGAATTTCACGCCGCGCAAGTCGGCAAGAATGTTGCTTTCCATCTGCTGGATGACTTCGCGCGTCGCTTCCAGCGTCGTTCCCTTCGGCATCTCCAGCTCGACCGTCACAGAAGTCGCCGGCACGTTCGGCATGAACGTAAATCCAATCACCGGAATGATGAGGACGCTCACGACAAGCAGTCCGAACACAATGAAGAGCGTCGTCTTCCTGTGGGCAAGCACAATCTTCACACCGCTTGCATAGCGATCGTCAAGCCATGAGAAGAATTTTCCCATCATCCTGTCGAACATATCAAGCGGCCCCGGCAGCTTCCGTTCGGAAACTTTTTCGATGCGCAGGTATTTCGACGACAGGACGGGAACCAAAACCGCCGCAACGAGCAGGGAGCACATGAGCGAGAACACGATGGTGAACGCGAACGACTCGAACATCTTTCCCATCATGCCCAGCATCTTGCGGAACATAATCATCGGAAGGAAGATACAGACCGTCGTCAGCGTGCTGGAGGAAATGGCTCCAATCATTTCCTCCGCGCCAAGGACGGCGGCGACTTCCGGCTTCGCGTCGCGCTCGCGGTAGCTGAAAATATTTTCCAGAATGACGATTGAATTGTCCACGAGCATTCCGATTCCGAGCAGAAGCCCGGAAAGCGTCATCATGTTGATTGAAAATCCGCAGAAATACATGAGGCACAGCGTTATGATGACGGAAACAGGAATCGCGAGCGCGATGATGAACGTGCTCTTGAAGCTGCGCAGGAAGATGTACAGCACGATGACCGCAAGCACGATTCCTTCCAGCAGCGATTCCACAACCTGATTGATTGTATTCTGAATGTCGTCGGTCGTATTGTACGTCTCCACAATCTTGATGTCGCTCGGAAGCTCGCGGAGGATGCTGTCCAGCTGCTTGCGGACTTTTTCCGCCGTCGAAACGGAATTCTTTCCGCTCTGCTTCTGGACGCGGAGCATGACGCTCGGCGTGCCGTCCAAATACGCCATGGACGTGGAATCCTTGTACCCCTCGTACACATCCGCAAGGTCGCGGAGCATGACAGAGACCATTTCAGGCTGCGCCACGCCGGTCGTCCGCGTCTTGTACGTAACAACCGTGCCCTTGATATCTTCGATGGAATTGTACGTTCCTTCCGCGGAAATCGTATAGTTGGAATCGCCGGATTCAATCGTTCCGCCGGAACTCGTGATGTTCTGCGCGCCGATCATCTGCGCAATCTGCGTTACCGTCAGCTCATAGGCGTCAAGGCGGTCGCGCGGAATGTCGATCAGGACGGCCTTCTCGCGGTCGCCCGCGATGCTTACGGACGCAACGCCGTCAATCTGCTCCAAGCGCGGCTCAATCAAATCCTCGACATACGAACTCAGTTCTTCCGGCGTGCGCTCGCCGGTAACGACGAGCGCCATAATCGGCATCATGGACGGATCCATGCGGAAGATGATCGGAGAGTCGGCGTCGTCCGGCAGATAGTTGCGCACAAGGTCGATTTTGTCGCGGATATCGCTGGTCGATTCGTCCAGATTCGTTCCGTATTCAAATTCCATGATGACGAGGCTGGTTCCCATCTGCGACGTCGAAGTCATTTTCTTCAATCCAGTAACGCTCGACAGGGAGCTTTCCATGATTCGCGTAACGCTCTTCTCGACTTCCTCCGGCCCCGCGTTCTCATAGTTCGTAATCACGAGGATGTACGGAATGTCCATGTCCGGGTACATATCCAGCGGAAGGGAAAATGTGCAGTAAATTCCGAGCGCGGTCAGCAGGATGAAAATAATCAGCGTCGTGACCGGCTTCTTAACAGCTATTTTTGATAAAGACATTGCGGCCCCGCTCCTATTCAGAAATGCTGATGATGTTGACCTTTGCGCCGTCGGTCAGCAGCGCCTGCCCTTTGACGACGACAAGGTCGCCCGGCGTGATTCCCATTTCAACTTCCTGCTTGTCGTCAACGCGGATGCCCCGCTTCACCGGGCTTGCCTTGACCGTGTTTGTCTGCGGATCAATGATGTATACGATGTCCTCGTCGTTCCGCGTTACGATGACGTTCTTCGGAATGACAATCGTATTGTTCTTGGTGTCCGTGATGAGCTTGATCCTTGCGTACATTCCGGCGCGAAGGCGGGGGTCGGACGGCTCCTGAATCAGCTTGATACCCAGCGTCCGCGACGACGTGTCCAGAACAGGATCGATTTCAACGACTGTCGCAGGAAATTTCTCTCCCGGATACGCATCGAACGTCAGCTCCGCCTTCTGGTGCAGCGCGACGCGGGAGATGAAGCGTTCGGCAACGTTCGTCTTGACTTCCAGCCGCCCGGTGCTTCCGATTTTTCCGATGGACGTTGAGGCGGCGACCGTCGCGCCGACATTCAGCGGAAAGCTGATGATGGTGCCGGAAACCGGCGCCTTGACCGGGCTTGGCTCGTAGTCCATTCCCGGGCGCGAAGCGTCCACTTCCGCGACAACCTCGTCCTTCTTCACAGTCTGTCCGACCTTTACGTTGATTTTCGACAATTTTCCGTTCGTGTCGGGATAAATATCGACGTTCGACGCCGTCTGCACGTTTCCGCCGAACTCCAGATAATCATCCAGCGTCCGCGGAACGGCCTTGTACGCGTTCACTGCAAAGACAGTTTCCACCGCCGCATCTTCCGCGGCGCCTGATTTTTTATTGCATCCAGAAAAACACACTGCAACGACGGCGCCGAGGACGGCGGCAATTGCAAACACTTTCAGCTTTTTCATCGTCATACTCCTACACATTTAATATCTATACCGTTCCGATTCCCTTTCTTGCAGCCCGCGCGGGCGCCGTCAGCGCAGCGAAATGTTCAGCTTGCTTTCCAAATCCAGCAGCGCCGAAAGGTAGTTGAATTTCTCGTTCATGACGCCGAGCCGCGCCTGGCTCAGCGAATTTTCCGCGTCCTTGACGTCGAGCAGCTCCTGCGTTCCGTTGTTGTACGCCCGCAGCGTCGAATTGTACGCCTTCCACGCCAGCTCCACATTCTGCTCCATCGCGCCGATGTTCGCCTGGCATTTTGACAGATTGTCAACCAGCGTGTGGACTTCCAGCTCCGTGTTCTGGACGAGCTGCTCCAGCCCCAGCTCCGCCTGCGCAATCTGCTGCTTCGTGTCCTTCATCTTCTGCATATTCGCGCTGAACGGCAGCATGTCAATCAGATTGTTGAACACCAGCGTGAACGAAAGGCTTCCGTTGTCGGTCGCGTCGGGCAGCGAATTCCAGTCTCCGGCGGCGTACACAATCGGCTGGTAGCCGTAGCTGATGGAAAGGAACGGCGTGAATGTGGAAAAGCGGCTCGTCGTCAAGGAAATCTTGAGCAGCTCGATGTTCTTCCGCAGCGCCAGAACGTCCAGATTGCGCTCAAGATATTCCGACACAAGCTCGTCCGCGTCGATGTCAACGTACTCCGTGTCGATGGAGCCGTCCAGCTCGATTTCCGTTCCGAACGGAAGCCCCATGAGGAACACGAACATATCCTTCTGCTGCTTCAACGCCTGCTCCGTGGAAAGGACGGTCGGCTTCTGGTTTTCATACGAAACCTGCGCGTTCAGCACGGACAGCTCCGGCATCAAGCCGTTCTTGTAGTTGATCTGCGCCTGGTTCCACCGCGCGCGGGCGCTTTCCAACAGCTCCTGCTGAATCGTCAGGTTTTCCTGCTGCAAAAGCAGTCCGTAGAACAGCTTGCGGATGTTGACATCCATGTCCTTGCACGTCTGCTCCCACGAAATTTCGCCCGCCTCGTACTGCGCGCGGCTCGCGCTGATGCTCTGAATCATCGCAATGTTGAAATTCCACTGCGCGGAAATGTTCGGCGCAATCACCGACCAGTGCAGTTTTTCCGTATCATCGTATCCCGCGCCGGAGACGATGGAATCATAAGCCGCCGGCGGAAGTCCAACATCTCCTTCTTCCAACGCGCCCAGCCGCACTTCAGAAAGAATTCCCGAACGGATGGTCTGATACGTTGTATTTTCCGTCGTCCGCATCACCGTTCCGCTCACTCCAAGGCTCGGCAGGAACGTGTTCCACGAATACGCCTTCGCCCGCTTTTTGATTTCCAAATCAATCGCCGCAGATTTGAGCGACTTGTTGTTCTCAAACGCATAGGAAACCGCATCGTCAACGGTCACCTTCAGCGGCGCATCCTCCGGCCGCTCCGCCGCATTCTCCGCAATTCCCGCATCTACCGCGGCGCCGGCATCTCCGGCAGCCTGCGCAAAGCCGCTTCCAGCAAGGCAGACCAAAAAAACGGCGGCAGACAGACACTTTTTAAACAAATCTTTTTTCATCTTTCCTCCTGTTTTCCACTAGTTCCGCTATCTCAAATCTCCATAGGCAGCCCAAGGCGGGCGGCATGAAGGCCAAATCGTTATACCCCCCCCCATAAGCTCAACCGTTTCAGCTCCTCCACCAAGTTGCAGTGTATTTTCTCAAGCAGCAATTCGCCGCAGTGCAGCAGCTCCCTTGAAATTCCCTTCGTAATCACCCGCTCATGCTCTTCAAAGATGAACTCCACCTCCGCAAGCAGCGCGACGCTTTTTTCCGTCAAAGTCAAATAATGCTTGCGCCGGTCGGCGTCGTCCACATCCTGCCGGATGTACCCCATCTTCGTCAGCTTTTCGACCAAAATAGAAACATTGCCGCGCCGCAAGTCCGTATACGTGCAGATGTCGCGCGAAAGATTCTTGCTTGGATTGCTGTACAAAAACACAATGATGGAAAACGAAGACGCCGACAGTTTGTACTTTTTGCAAAGCGGACGCAGGCATTCCTCAAGAAGCTTGCGGTGCAGATAGGAAAATTGAAAAAGAAGTTGAAGCCGTGTGGCAGTTTTCGTTTCCATGCAGATATTCCAAAATTAAAATA
>CAMWPF010000140.1 GCA_947176045.1 uncultured Treponema sp.
AAGTCCGTTTTGCGCCGGTTCTACAGATTCATACAACCGCGGCATCGACGATGCTCCTCAATTGGATTTTCAGCGCGTTGTTCCTTTCCTCCATCGCCGCCCGCTTTTCCGCCTTTTCTTCTGGCGAAAGGCTTTTGCGCCAGGCGAGATGCTCGGCGGGAAACGCGGAGCGGAGCCATTCTTCCGAATCCGCATTCTCTTCCAAGAATTCCTGCATCCGACGCCGCACCGCCGCCCTGTCCGCTTCGGAGAAGGCGCCGTCCGCTTCGATTTTGGGGAGGGGCGCCTGCGCGCGCGATAGTTCCGCCTCAAGGAAGCCGCATCCCGCGTCCCGTATGCCTCCAAGCGGCTTCAGGAGCGAGCCTTGCGGGACGATTCTGACAATCCGTCTGGAAAACGAGGCGGGACGGGAAGAAAACCAGTCCCGGTAGAGCGAGAGCGCCTCCGCGTTCTGCCGGGCGCGCGAGATCCGCGTCTCCTTTGGAGAAAGCCGTCCGTCGCGCGCAGCATTCCAGTCCTCGATGCGGTTCGGCTCCGCGTGCTGCGCCCCCCTTCCGCTTTCCAAGTCCAGCCCGCAGAAAAAGACCGTGCCGCTGGTCAGCGACAGCGCGAATTCCGCGGCCGTTCCGCTGACCGTCCCGTTGCGCGCCGCCGCTTCCGCCGGAATGCCGCAGAAATCTTGCAGACGCCGTTCCGTTCCGTCCTCATATTTCAGCGGAAGGATTGGATGGCCGTGCAGCAGGGACTTCTGGCAGATTCCTTCTGCGGGAAGCGCGAGCGGAATGTCCGTGCCGAGGAGCGGCTCCAGATGCTTTTTCGCCCACCAGCCGCCGTCCGTGGAAAGCGCCGCGTCCGGGACAAGTCCGTTCTTCAGCAGGACTGAAAGGGAGGAGGAAAGGGCGAGCAGGAAGAAGGAGCTTCGGAACAGCTTGAGGCTGTCGAGGACGGGGAGCAGGCTCGGGCCGGAGGCCGTTATGACGACCGGCGCCGCGCCGCGCGCTGTTTTTGCCGCACGGCCGAGGTTCGCGCAGAGGAAGAACGCATTTTTGAGCCACCGCGCCGCGAAATGGCTGTGCGTGAACAGCACCGCCCGGCTTTTGACGATGGCGCGCCTGACTGCGTTCCAAATGTCGGCGTCCGTGCCGGGAAAGATTTTTGCCGCGGGCTGCCATGCAGCGAAGAGGCAGGAGCAAATTCCCTCTTCCCCCATGAAGGAAAAGAGCGCGTCCTCGAACTGCCGCGCGCCGCCGTGCGCGGAAAACGTCCTGTCGAACAGACCGTCGTACTTGTCGAAGCCGTCGGCATACCGGACGGCGCAGAGGACGGCGTCTGGAAAGCGGCGGCGCAGAAATTCCGCGCAGTAGGACATTCCCGGCTCGGTGATGAGGATGTATGACGGCAGGAACGGGCACTCCAGCGCGGAAACAAACCGTTCCGCTTCTTTCTGCGGATTGTACAAAGAATGGAGCGGAACGCCGCGTATTTTGCAGGCGGCGCCTCCGTTTTTGGCAGGAATAAATTCGATGTCCGTCATCTTTCAAGAAAATAAAGGCGGGCAGGTTGGACTGACGCCATGCCTGCCCGCCTTCAACCGGAGCTCAGGACAGTCCGAGTTCCGAGAACAGCTTTTTATATGTTGCGAACTGCTCTGACTTTGCGAATTCCATGATTTTTTCTTCTGGAAGGTTTTCCAGAAGCTGATCCATGTAGAGAAGCACGGACTTGACGTCCGCCTTCAAGTCGGAGGGCAGGGAACAGTCCTGCGTTCTGTCGGAACGTCCTTCCCCGGCCAGCTCCTCCGTTTCGACCGGACGGTCTTCATTGAGGTAGTCGAGGCTTTCATCTGAAATTTCCTCGGCGACATCCGGCTCTTCGCCTATCAGATCGTCAAGACCTCCGTCCATGGCTTCCGCAGCTTCAGCCGCCGGCGCTTCGGAGAAGTCGTCTGCGGGGACGGGCGGCGCTTCAAAGTCCGGCTCCTCAACGGCTCCGGCTTCTTCCTCCGCCGGAAGTTCATCCGCCGGCACGTCCGCGCTGATGTCCTGCGGTCCGTCGGACGCGCCGTCCTCCGGAATCGCGCTGTCGGCGGCTTCTTCCTCCACCTGCATTTCGGCGGCAATTTGCGGCTCGATGAACATGTCGTCTTCTGCATCCGCATCTCCGGCCGGGAGCGCTTCCATGCTGCCGGCCGGCGTTCCATCTTCTTCCGCCGAAGCTCCTTCTGGTTCCGCGGCAGCTTCCAGCTCTGCAGAATCTTCGAGGATGTCGTCAGCAGGCAGAACGTCTTCTTCATCCGCGCTGCCGGCGTCCGTTGCCTCCGGCGCAACAGCTGCCTCCAGCTCCGCAGAACCTTCAAGGATGTCGTCGGCAGGCAGGACGTCCTCTTCGGCTTCCGCTTCTGCCTTCGGAACTGAAATCTCATCTGGAATTTCCTGCAGTCCGCCAAAATCCGCTCCGATTTCGTCCAGATCCGGCTCTTCCAGAATTTCATTGTCAAAGTCGATCTTGAGTCCGGAATCCGGCTCTTCATCGCCGGCTTCGGTTTCGGCGGCGGACTCCTCGCCGGCAGGCGCCGTTCCGCCGCCTCCAAGATCCTCCTCGGCCGCTTCCGGCTCCGCGCAGTCCGCGGCTTCAGGAAGCGGTTCGAACAAATCCTCGTCCGTCACTGCGTCGGGGATTTCCATCGCTTCATCTTCTTCGACGACGGCAATTTCTTCTACGGACGCTTCCATCAAGGCGGCGTTCGGGGCGTCTGCGGCATCTTCGGAAGCCGCCGCTTCCGGCGCTTCTTCCGTGAACGCCGCAGTATTTGCGATGCTGTTCAGTTCATCGCCGGAAAGAGCGGTGTCGGCGTCCGATCCGGCCTCACCGAAAAAACTGCCGGATTCCTCCGTGCGCGCGGCATCCTGCGGCCCCGTGCAGGCTGGAGCCGCGGCTCCGTTCGCCTTCAGTTCGGCAAAGTCGTTTTTCAAGGCGTTGATTTCGTCCTTCAAGCCCGAAAGGTCTTCGATGATTTTCTCAAGAAGTGTATTGTTGACTGTCGTGTTTTCCGTATGCTGCTCCTGTTCAGATTTTTCTTCTGATTTGATTTCGTCGGCGACAGGCGCCGCCTGCACCATGTCATCGTCCGTTATGGCAAGGTCATAGTCGACGACCCGCTTCCGCGCTGATTCTTTGACATTCGATGTGACGGGAGTCTCCGCCGCATCGCTGTCGATTCCAAAATCGGAAAGATCCACGCTTTCCGTGCTTTTGCTTTCCGCCGCCGCGTTGATGGAAGCCGCCGCGGCCGCCGCCGTCGCGTCGTCGCTTTCATCCAGTCCGAAGTCGTCGAGGGAAATGTCTTCGGTGTTTCCCATGAGCTGCTGGAGCGCGGCGGCGTCCTCCTCTGGATCTGGCTGGTTCTTAGGTTCTTCCGCCATTGTGCCGAACATATCGTCGAATTCGGATGCTTCCTCGTCTCCTGCATATTCATCTTCGTCCTCGTCGGCGACAGGCTCTGTGGGAACGGCGTCCTCTTCCGATTCATTGAATGCGATTTCAATGTCCAGCGGCTCGTCGTCCGCGATGTCGTCTTCTTTTTCCGCGCCGCCGGAAGAAAACGCGCCGTCGCCCAGAAAGTCGTCCAAGGAAATTTCACCGGAATCGCCGCCGAACGATGGTTCGTCAGATGAGCCGCCCATGAAGTCATCCAGGGATATTTCTCCGTCCGCCGCGCCGTCCATGGAGAACGAACTGTCCGACATGAAGTCTTCGACTTGAAATTCGTCCGAACCGCCGTCCGCCGCGGCGCGTTCTGCCGGAACGTCGAAGGAATTGCCGTCGGGAACGGGAAATGCGTCCGCATCCGGAATGCCGCCGTCCGCCGCTTCGGAGGCGGCGCTGAATTCGGAGAGATCTGGATGCGCGGATTCTGTGTCGGCGGCACAATCCTGCGGCGGGCGCTTTACCCAAACGCCGTAGCTGTCAAGCTCGTTCGTGTTGTCTGTCGGATCACCCATAAAATTCCTCTTGCTTCGGATAGTTGTTCATTTTGCATTGTCGGCAGAAGTCCCTGAAAAATACAGCGGATTTTCACGCGGCGGCATTTGTCCTAACAGTATAGCACATATTTCCATTTCAGAAAATAAAAATATGCGCCGATAGGAAACATATCATGATTCGGATGAAAATGCTTGCAGCCGCCTTTATCGGAACGCTGGCGTATACGGCGGTCTCTTTTCTTGCCGGAAGGAACGGCATCTGGGGCTACAACCAGCTGGAAGGGCAGAAGAAAGAAATCGCGCGGCAGGCCAATGCGATCGAAGCCATCAACGCCGAGCTGGTGCTGGAATATACGGCGCTTTTGAAGGACCGCGATGTGATTGCGGCCTACGCGCGCAAGCTGGACTATGTCGGCGAGGGGGAGAAGCTTGTCAAAATCACCGGGCTGCGTCCGTATCAGGCGACGCTGTATGACACGGGAACCGTCCTGCGGAGCGCGCCGTGCGATTATATTTCTGAGACGAACTGCAAGATCATCGGGCTTGTATTCTTCCTCCTCTCGCTGCTGCTCATGGTGCTCTTCGATGTGAGTTCGGGACGCGTCTCCATCAGGCGGGAGCGCGCGGACGTCATCCACGGAATTCCTGTCTATGATGTGCCGCAAGTCTGATCCGAATTCCCAGGAGCTGTGCGCCGGACTGCTGCGCGCCGGTGAGGTTCTGATCCTTCCGACGGACACCGTGTACGGATTTTCCGGCGCCGTCGGACGGACGGACGGGAAGATCAGGGCGGTCAAGGGCAGGGCGGAGGAAAAGCCGTTCATCCAGCTGGTCGCCGCGCCCGCAGACGCTGCGGATCTGGCGTACGACAGGATTCCGCCGGAGCTTCTGGCGCGCTGGCCGGGCGCGCTCACCGTGATCGTCCGCAGCAAGGCGGATCCGCAGCGGACGGTCGCCGTCCGCTGCGGAT
>CAMWPF010000141.1 GCA_947176045.1 uncultured Treponema sp.
GTCTGTCCGAGGAAGCGCGCGGCCGGTCTCAGCAGCCGGGAAAGCTCGAGGCGGCTCATTGGAAGAAATCTTCTCCCTCAAAGTCCGCTCCGGGATAATCCCCGCCTTCCGTGAAAAAGTCCGTTCCCTCCGGCTCGGACTCGTACATTCCCTGCATCTGGCCTTCCACAGCTGGGGAATCCTGCGCCGTGCTGCTTTCCGCCGGGTTTCCGGCTTCATTGCCTTCGCCCCTGCCTTTTTTTCCGTCGAAAATCAGGTGGACTGTGCGCACCCCGACTGCGGTCTCGCTCCTGTTCCTGCCGTCGCCCGTTGTCCAGCGGTTCTGCCTGAGATAGCCCTCGATGATCACCCGCTGCCCCTTCTTGAGGTGCGGCAGCATCTTTCCGGCATACTGTCCGTAGAGCGCGAGCGGGAAGAAGTGCCCTTTCTGCACGAATTCCCCGTCTCCGTCCCGGTAGGTGATGTTTGTTGCGATTGAGAATTCGGCGACTCTTGTTCCGCCAGCCGTCTCCTTCATTACTGCGTCACGGACGATTCGTCCGCAGATCTGGACGCTGTTCAGGTCTGACATAATGGCTCCTTTTTTTTGTCCGGCAGATGCCGGCTCTTCAGAAATAGCTTCCTGCCCGTGCCGCAGGACTGCGGCGCGGAGCAGAAATCCGGCATACGGCCCGCACAGTCCGCACAGCCTTTTGCTGCGGCTGCCGGCGCGCGGGGTTTCTGGCAGGAGGCGGGCTGCTTCTGCGGCTGTCCGCTCCCCGTGTCCTCTTTGCTTATTCCGCCTCCTTCCTCTCTCCTGTGATTCCGTACTTCCTGCGGATCTGCGCGAGGCGCTCCTCGAACTGCTCCCGCAGCTGCGGGTTTCTGTTGCGCTCAAGGAAGCTGTGCGAGACAAGTCGCTGGACTTCCTCGTCGCATTCCCGCTGGTACTCGTTCCTTGTTCCAGGAGGCAGCGTGTACACCTGCCTCCAGACGGCGATCTCGTCGGCACTGCCTCTTTTTGTCATGTCGAAGCCGCATTCTCCGCAGTTTCCGTACAGACTTTCGTCTGCACTTCCGCAGACGGGACATGACGCCTTGTCCTTCCGTTCCTTCTCCTTTTTCATCATGAGCGTGAAGTCCTGCATTACTGCGGGCGACCTTGCCATCGCGTGGAACAGGTTTGTCTGGGACTTCGGGTTCCGCTCGGTTGTCCGGTCGAATGCGAATTTCAGGCAGGCCGGTATGTCCTTCGTCCCGATTCCGAACTGCGCGGCGAGGCGGGAGACTTCGGGCACGAACTCGGAGTCGAAGACGAGGCGTCCGCCGAAGAGGTTCTTCAGCTCCCGCGTGATGACGGCTTCCGTCTCCTCCTGCTTTTTGGAAGGCAGGAATTTCTTCTTCTGCTCCGTTTTTTGCTCCTCTGTTTTTTCAGAAGCAGCAGGAATTTCAAATTTAGTGTCCAGTAGATTATTGGGTCTGAATTCTTGACCCGCTGCGGGTACGGGTTCTTGACCTGTGCCGGTCAAGTTTTCTGACCCGGCGGGTCTGGTTTCTTGACCCGCGGAATTCCCGCTCCGCGAGGCGGCTGTGTAGTACAGGCAGAAGTGCTGCCCTCCCTGCGCCACCTTACGCTGCTCGAAGATCTGGTAGTTCCTGACGTCCTTCTTGACGATGAGGCTCTTGCGGACAAGGCTCTGGAGGACAGTGAGCACGGTCTCCTTCGAGAGGTTCGTGCTGTCCATGATATACCTGATCGAGCCGTAGAAGTACGAGTGCCCGTCCTGGCAGAACCCGTGTATGAGCGCGTAGATTATCAGTTCGTTCGACTTGAGCCCGAGCCGTTTCACCATCCAGCTCTGGATGGCTATGAAGCCGCCCTTTCCGTCTCTAAGATTCGCCACCGGCCTAGTCCCTTCCGTTCTGCGTCATTTTTCCGCCGCCCCTGTCCCGCTTCCGCTCAAAGTGCGTCTCAGTGCAGAACCTCGCCATGATGTTGTCCCTGTTCCTGCGGTCGCAGATGCTGCTGAACTCGCACCGCCCGCAGTCCCTGCCGCGCCGGGCGGCGAACGTCCCGGTGCTTCCGCCGTCCTCGATGCGCAGCGTGTCCCCGTCCTCGAACTGGAGCCTTCCGTCCTGCCACTTCATTTCCTTTCTTCCTCCGTGCATTCGTACCTGTGCTTCGTCTCCACGAGGCAGACTTCATAGAACGCGGCGAGCAGTATGGCGATGTTCCTGCACAGGATGCGGATCGGCTTTGCAATCATTCCGAAAAGGCGGCGTTCTGCTGTGATGCTCCGTTTTTCATTTTCCATAGATTTTTTCTCCTCGGTCTTGCTTTCGTTTTTCTATGTCCGCACGGAAAAAAGAAAGAAACCTTGCAAAGTTTTTGTCTTCCAGCAGCCCGTCAACGCCTCTGAGTTCAGTCAGAAAATACATATCGTTTTCGTCAAGCTCGTTTGATGCGGCGTGCAGGCTTTTGCGGATTATTCTCAGCTCGTGCCTGCTGAGCGTCAGTGTCGCTTTCTGTGTCTCGCAGTCAATTTTGTTTACTGTCATCTCCTGTTTCTCCTCTTTCCCGGCTGACGATGGCGTATTCCTTTGTGCTGTGGCTCATGCCTCTTTCTCCTCGAATAAAGAGGGAGAGGTATCAGCATATTTTTCCTTCCTTTTTTAATGCCTCAATCTCAAAATCAAGGTACTGCCTTGCTTTCAGCAGATCCTTGATTTTCGGCTCGCCGGTCTTCCGTCCGTTCCGGGAGATGTATTTGACGACGTTTCCGAGGTTGAAATTCAAGTCCCAGTCGCGGATTACGTCCTTCGGCTCGTAGGCTCTTCCCTCGCAGTAGTGCGGCGGGTTTCCTATCTCGTCGCTTTCAGTTTCTGAATCCATTTGATTTTCCTCCAAAAAAGTTAATTCTCCTGTTTTTTCAGGTACTGATTTCTCTCCCGGCAGCTTTGCTCCATACCATGTCAAAGTGTCATTTATTTTTTCTGTGCTTTGTCGGACACGGTGTCTTCGAGCCAGCCGCAGGCGCTGTTGCATTTTTCCGGGCATTGTCCGCAGCAGTCGTAAGGTGCGGAGCAATAGAACGCACTGCCGCAGTGTCCGGACGGACTTCTTCCTGTCCGGCATTCGGTATTCAGATTGGATTCGTTTTTCATTCGGTATCTCCTTGCAGAATCAGTTTGCTGCATGTTCCGGCGGTGTCTTTGATGCGGGAAAGCCCGCAGTGAGTCCATGACAGGATTCTGTCTGTGTCTCTGATTCCGCAGCCTCTCCTTTTTTCAGAATCGGCTGTCAGCTGCACAAGGAATTCCAGCTTTTCTGCCGCAAGCTGAAGAAGGAAGGCGTCGGGTTCATCAGCGTCTTTTTCGTCAGGCTGTATCAGGCGGCAGACCAGCTCAGGAACATTATGAAGGCAGTCAAAAATAAGGTAGAGAAATTCTGATTCCTCATGTGAAAGGCCCTGTTTTCTCATCCTTGTGAGGCGTTTTTCATTTGCTCCGGGTCTCTCAAACAGGCTCCTTGCAAAACACACTTGATACTGGATGAGAATCATAAGCCGTGATGCCAATTCATGTTTGTCTTTTATCATATTCTCTCCCTTATGTTCGCAAGGTGAATCGCATAGACAGGCTTGTCTATGTGCAGGTCGGTATCTTTGCCGTCCACGATTTCAATTTCGGTTACTTCCGCCGTCATGTGCCGCTTCGTATAGCCGAGACGCAGGATGCACTTCGGGCGGTCGGCGGACGCAAATTGCACCCAAACGAAAGCGGCGCTTCCGTCGTTTATGTTGCCAATCCGCTTCGTCCAATATGGCTTTACTTTCCGATATTCAATCGTCTTTTCGCCGGAACGGATTTTCTTATACCATTGTTTTTTTAGGTTGAAAGTAAGCATTTTATTTCCTTTTCCTGCTTTTCAATTCTAATTCTCGTACCAAAATAAAATAGGCATCTAAATAATCCGCTTCTACCTTTTCGCCTTCGTGAAATTCCCCGTTGTTCTGCGCAAAGAGAACCGCCCGATACACCAAGTTTTCTGCTTCTTCAATTGTCATTTCTTCTCTTCCTCAATACTGACGATTTCCGCTTTGACAAGCATGTTTTTCAGCCAGTCTTCGCCCTCTTCCTCTTCATCGTAGCATTGCAATGACGTTCCCTCGTCATTCTTCATGACAAGCTCTTTCGCGCCGTGCCCGTTCTCCGGGAGACGTTCGTACACCGATTCGACAGCAGCCGCTATCACTTCCAGTCCAAGACAGTTTCCGGCGACAATGGTCTCTTTCTCCGCCCGGTACTCCCACATTCCGAACGTGAGCCTTACGGTTTGGCGAGCCATTCCTCCGCAGAAAACAAGGTTTTGGTCATAATTCATTTTTTTTGTTTCCTCCTCATATGCAGTGCCGCAAACACCGCTCCGCTTCCGAAGTACGGCTCGAGGTACACGTCGTGCGGCGGAATGTGTGATGCTATCCATGGTGCAAGCCTGTTCTTCGCACCGGGGTATTTCAGGACTGCTTTCATGCGGTCATCTCCCTGAGCGCCTGACTGAACAGCGCCCGGGCGAAGTCCGGCGGAACTGCGTTCCCGATCTGTTTTGCGACGTCAGCCTTTGTTCCGGTGAAGACATATTCCCTCGGAAAGCCTGTCGCCGCAGAAAGCTCGTGCGGCTGGAGCATACGGAATCCAAGCTCGATGCCGTGCCTGTCAGTTCCCGTCATTCTGTCTCCCTGCCGTGATGAGATTCGGTCTGCTGCCGCATCGGGCGGAACGATGAGCATATGGTGCGCGCCTGAGCATGATATTGTGGACAGCGGCCTGTCTATGCTTTCCGCAGTGCTTTGTCCGTACAGCCGCGCTATGAACGGCACCGCCCCATCTCTCCAGAATTCCCTGATTCCGTATTCAATCCTTCTCATCGTCGCGTCGGCAAGGGGCTTCCTCCTTCTGCCTATAAT